>JAIEPX010000013.1 GCA_019748175.1 Gammaproteobacteria bacterium | reverse complement strand
CAAGCCAAGCCGTACGGCCGCGGCGGTTGCCCAGGGGATAAAGGTGATTGCAAGAACTAACATGGCAGCAAGAAATAACAAGGGTGAAAGTATAGGCTGGCCCAAGGTGGCTGTCATGACACTACTGGTACCAAAAATGAGCACCGGAACATACAACGGAAGGACTAATAAGGTTAACAGCAAACTGGCGTTACGGAGTCCAAGCGTTAATCCTACGCCAGCCGCCCCGATAAAGCTTAAAATTGGCGTACCTAACAATAAACTAATAACAAGGGCACCAATTCCAGTCCAGGAAAGAAAAAGCATTTTTCCGAGAATAGGTGAAAGAATAATAAGTGGAAGCCCTGTAACCAACCAGTGAGCCCAAACTTTGGCGAAAATTAATCCAGGTAGTGAAATAGGACTTAAAATGCACTGCTCTAAAAATCCTTCCGCATGATCTTGTCGCAATAAACCGTTTAATGCCATTAATGCTGATAACAGTGCAGCCACCCACATGACGGCAGGAGCCATGGCTTGAATTAAACCTGGATCAACACTTAACGCCATCGGAAATAACGCAATCACCATCACAAAAAACAACACAGGCAGCAGCAATTCTGCGCGGCTACGAAAATTTGCAATAAGATCATGAAGCCAAAATTGTCTAAGCATAAAATTTTCCACTTGAATCAAACTTCATTTTCACTAATTCACGCATTCAAATATAACATCTGTAGTGAAATTTCCTTGAGCTCAACAGGCTGATGAGAAGTCAGCACAACCATTCCACCTTCTTTTGTATGCTCTTGAATAACTGTTTCTAACACATCGATTCCTGCTATATCTATAGAGGTAAAAGGCTCATCCAACAACCATACTGTGCATTTTCTCGCCAGTAATCTCGCTATCGCGGTACGTTGTTTTTGACCTGCTGAAAGTGTTTCACATAAATGATTTTTTAAATTAAATATTCCCATGCGGTTTAAAACTGTATCAATTAATTTTTGACACTCCTCTTTATTTTTTGAATCAATAAATATTTTTATATTTTCAGCGACTGTGAGTCGATCTTTTAATCCCAGCTTATGTCCTAAATACCCAATGTCTCTTTTATACTGAAATGGATCTGCAGAATTTAATTCGCCCCGCCAACGAATCTCTCCTTCAGCAGGCTCCAATAATCCGCACAATATTCGTAACAAACTGGATTTTCCAACGCCATTTTCCCCGTGAACATGCAATACTTCACCGGGATTAAGTGTAAAATTAATTCCTCGAAAAAGCAGTCGATGATTACGAAGACAGGTTAAATTTTTGACGATCAATCCCTGAGAATTTGAATCAAAAGAAGAAATCACCCTTTAAATCTCACACAATTCTTGCAATGGTAAGCTTCCCAAATAGGCTTTAAATTCTTCACCCACTTCAGGATGACGCAGTGCATAACTCACCGTCGCTTGTAAATAGCCTAATTTACTACCGCAATCGTAACGCACACCCTGAAATTGATAAGCAAATACATCTTCTTCTTTTAACAATCTGGAAATGGCATCGGTTAATTGAATTTCACCACCCGCTCCGCGACCAATTAAAGCAAGATGCTCAAAAATTTTCGGCGTTAAAATATAACGTCCGACCGCGGCTAAATTCGAAGGCGCCTCAGAAGGTTTTGGTTTTTCAACAATATCCCTTAAGCAGCCTGTGCTCGGATCACGTTCATCTAAGGCCATAATACCATATTTTTGAGTTTCATCTGGCGAAACGCGTTGTGCAGCAATCACACTACTCGCTGTACTCTGATACATATCGATCATGCGTTCTAAGCAATAATGATCTTCGCAATCAATTAAATCGTCTGCGAGTAAAACAGCAAAGGGTTCATCGCCCACAATAGATTGTGCACACAATACAGCGTGCCCCAACCCTAGCTGATTAGCTTGACGCACATACGCACAGCTAACGCCTGGAGGTAAAATATCCTTAACGATAGACAACATATCGAGCTTACCGCGCTCTTCCAATTTAGATTCTAATTCATAATTAGAGTCGAAGTGGTCTTCAATGGCGCGCTTACTGGAGCTTGTCACAAAAATTAACTGTGTGATCCCAGCCGCCACAGCCTCTTCAACGGCATATTGAATCAGTGGGATATCGACAATCGGAAGCATCTCTTTAGGGCTGGCCTTGGTTGCAGGTAAGAAACGTGTCCCCATTCCTGCCACGGGAAATACCGCTTTAGTCACTTTTTTCAGCATGATGACGCCTTCTACAGTTGATAACTCAGAGCAATGTTAAGACAATTTAGCGGCTATCACAACAACGATTCTCACTATCAATTGTTAATATTACATGGTATGATGCTGCGTTTTAAAGCGCTTATATAAAATTACTCCGAAATCGAGGCCAATTATGAAACTAACATCAGCAGAAGAATTATCTAAACTATTTTCGAAATTACAAGGCAACCCCAATGTCCAATTTGTCGATTCCAATGATCCTAGCGTGCAGGGATTATTCCCACAGCTACTACAACGATCCACGAACGCTGATTTAGAAGGTCCACTCGAGCCTGTTTTTTATGCTAAACCTACTGAGACGTTACTAATTGCTGATAAACCTCCAGCACTAGGCGGCGTAGTAAAATCAATTTCAGTAAAAGACTTTTGTGAACAAGATAATATTCAGTGGTCAGATGCTCCTCTAATTCATCAAAAACGTCGACAAAATTTATTTCAAAAAGTAGCCGCCGTTAGTTTAGAAGTTCACACTTTCCAAACTTGGAATCACGGAGCTAATCATTTTGTTATTGCTGATATGAGCGCGAATCAAGATTCACAATACAAATCCGTAGGAAAATGTGCTTTTTATCATTCAAAAAAGAAGAAGCCTTTACCGGCAGGTGTCTGCGTTGGAAACTACTCCGGTGTGATTGTCTCGCAAGGTGACGGAAAATTTTATCCGAATGGATTTCTCGCAGGGAGAGATAAATCTCAAACGAATACTTTCTGGCAACTCTACGGACGCGCAATATACGATGCTCAAAACGTTCAAAACATTACAACACTGTTTCAACATGCCCCTCTTGAAGAAGACCTTGAAAAAATCGATATGCCAGAACATCTCAAAAAATTAGTCCTTACAGCAAATCTTGTTCCAAATGGGGGAGTCAATTCTCCTGTCCCAACAGTTAGTTTTATCTCTAGACGAGAAATTCAAGATGGAGAGCCGTTGTGTTATCCGTACGGCAATTATTGGAAAGATATGGATGAGAGCAAAGCTGGTGATGGAAGTTTTGCCTTATTTGATATAGACGGAGATATCATCGGAACGGTAAATCTTCAAAATCGATTTACAGTTAATCCGAAGTATAATCCCCAAGGAAAAAGACCTACTCCACACTGTAATTCAGAGGCGAATGATAAAGTATACTATTTTCTGAAAGAATCAACAAAAGTAAATCAAGACTGCGCTATAATCTTTATTAATAATACTCGTTTCATCGCAAATTTTCATCTCAATCGAAAAAAATTGGATGGTAAAAGTTATTACGAGAAAAATGATTTGGCCGTCATTATGAAAATTCAGACCATATGCTCTCACTACAATCCTAATCAAGTTTTTGAAGAACTAGAAGCGTTTAAAAATAAACTCAAAGTATCTCATAAACACCTTGAACCTTTAATTCTAGAATTATCGATACAATTAAACTTTTATAAAGGCCATCGTCAATTGTTAGAGTCAAATCAAAAAACTACATTAGCGGCTACTCATACTATACCACAACAACCAACAGCAGCTCGGCTAGACGAACTTACCATGAAGGTACTTTACTCAGTGCTGAAACAAAATACGATTGAAAAAGGCTGGAAAATGGATACACAGCAAAATTTTTGGATCGAAGGCGATGAAGCTTTATTAAGACAAATCCGTGCACATCTTGAAAGTTTTTCAGTCACATCGAGTTTACAAAAAGCCGCTAACTCTCAACAGTTTCGACTTAAATTACACGCATCAAGTTTGTTAAACAAACCTCTCACACCGATGAACACAAGCGATACGAAAAAAGAATCGGTAATTTCTCTCGATACGAAGAAATAAATCTTGTGGATCTCATGAGTGGGACTGGGCAAGACGACCTTTTCAAGACCGCCGTAAATACATCCGTGTAGGCTTCGGTCGAAACATCCTGTTTCTCACGATCTTGAAAAGGTAGATCTTGCCCAGTCTTTTCAACTCCGTGCTAAGTTTTTATTTCTGTGGCTCTGGAAAGCTTCATTAAAAAAAGCGAGAAGCCCCATTGACTTTGCTTGTGGCAGTAAAATTTAATTATCCTGAGTCGCGTAGGCGAAGAATCCGACTTTCTTGGAGAAAAATAAAGCGCAGCGAGGGGGACCCGAGTGAGCCATTTTCGGAAAGACAGTCGGATTGTAACGCCGACTTTGGGAGCTCTAAAAAATTTATTCTTACGCGGCGGTCTTGAAAAGGTCGTCTTGCCCAGTCCAACTCCCTTAGAATTTTTTAATTCTTCGATTTTTTTTGGTTAAGCGAAAAGGATGTCGAATTCTCGCGCCGACTTTGGGAACTCTAAAAATGCGAATTAATCGCCCTCGATGCCTTGAATGGCGCGCACAGTACTCCACTGATGGCAACTTGGACACTGCCAATATAATTGAGTACCCGAAAAACCGCACTGAACACACCGATAAACAGGCTTAAGCGTAAGCAATTGAGTCACAAGATTATTCAACAACTCCAACTTATCCTTCGTATCACCCACTGTATTACCCAAATACAAATGAATCAATCGATTCAAACCTCGCAACGACGGATGATGCCGTATCTGCTCTGCTACAAAATCAATCGCCGGCCGATCACCCTCGCGATGACGAATTAAGTCAGACAACGCAAGAATCACTGAAATTCTTGGGTGCTCTTCCAAACATTCCCACAAATAGTCAAACAACGACTGCTCTTGATCTAAATGATGAAAACACTGTCGAATAGGTTCAATCGTCTCTGTAATATAATCGGGATCATTAGACTTGACCAATTTCAGCTGCTTTAAAGCCGTTTTATATTCCCCTTCCTGAATCGCTAAATCCGCCAACGCCAAACACGCTCTCACACAATGCTTATCTGTTCTTAAGGCCAACTTCAAATGCGTTTGTGCTTCATCAACTCGATTCTCTAACAATTCTTTTGCCGCTAACTCACAATAATAATGTGCTATCGTCGATTGCATTGGAATTCTTGTCATTAATTGTAATTTTTCTGCCGTTTGAACCGCTTTAAACCACTCTTTTTCTTGCTCATAAATTGTCAGCAAATACTGCAAACTCCGTTTAACTTCACCGCCAATTGAGACTAATTCTAAAAATAATTTCTCCGCACGATCCAATACACCCGCTTTTAAATAATCCTGACCTAATTCCAACATCACATGAATACGAAGTGTTTTATCTAAATTTGGCCGCGCAATTAAATTCTGATGAATACGTATTGCGCGATCGACTTCGCCACGCTGCCTAAACAATGCACCCAATGCTAAATGTGTTTCTGCAGTATCTCCATTCACTTCAAGTAATTTGATAAAAACATCTACTGCGCGATCGGGTTCTTCATTGATGAGATAGGTAAGACCTAAAAAATAATCAGAAGGTATGGCGTTTTTTAAATTGGGCAATGCGAGTTTTTCACCTCGTCTTCCCATATACCATCCTGTAAAAGCGGCAACTGGTAATAATAAAAAAAAATATTGCCATATCATTGTGAAAGCACCTACTCAGATGGCTTAGAAGGCAACGTGCGTAAATGTTCTATTTCTTTTTCGAAAAATTTAATGCGATTTTTCATTTGTCTATTACTACGCTTCAAACGAAAAAGCGAGGGAATTGATAATAATAAACCGATCAATGCCCCTGCAGCCAACGTAATTGCGATCAACAATGCCAACGAAATTTCTTTCGCATCAAAATAATAGTTTAATGGGACTGACTTAGCATTTAAAATGGCAAACGAGATACCGACTGCAACTACTAAAAGCATGAAAAGAGTTTTAATAAGTTTCATGGCCACCTTCCTTTATATTTAACTGGGATATACCAAAAAAACTTTATATCCTAGGTTAACAAGATTCTAAATTCCCTCTAACTTCTTGCTCTTTGAATCAAAGAGAAGCGCTCGCTAGAACGCTTCTCTTATTCACAAACACTGAGTTTACGGTAAAAAACGATTAAGACTCGCTTTTTCCACCACCCATTTTTTCTTTCAAGATGTCACCTAAGGTCGCGCTCGGAGGAGGTGCAGAACCTTCTTGAGCTTCACGTTGACTGCCTTGAGCTGAAGGATCTTTCATTGATAAAGAAACCATTCTGCCTTTGCGATCGGGTCCTAATATACGTGCTTCCACTTCTTCGTCAACTTTGAGGAAATCACGGACATCATTCACACGCTCGTTGCTAATTTCACCCGCACGAATAACACCTTGGATATCATTACCTAAATCCACGATAGCTCGTTTGGCATCAACTTCAATTACTTTTGCTGAAACTTTAGAACCTTTCTCGTTTTTGTCAAAAAAGTTTCCGAGTGGATCAGGTTGTAATTGTTTAACACCAAGTGAAATACGTTCACGGTCTGGATCAATAGCAAGAATAATTGCTTCGACTTCTTGACCTTTAGTGTATAAACGAACTGCAGATTCGCCAGGTTCTGTCCAAGAAATATCCGATAGGTGCACTAAACCATCAATTCCACCTTCAAGACCGATGAAAATACCAAAATCAGTAATGGATTTAATACTACCTTTAATGATCTCGTCTTTTTTGTGGTTTTGAGAATACGCTTCCCAAGGATTGGTTTGGCATTGTTTAATACCGAGTGAAATACGACGACGGTCTTCGTCTATATCCAACACGATCACTTCAACTTCATCACCCAATTGAACTACTTTTGAAGGATGAATATTTTTGTTGGTCCAGTCCATTTCAGACATGTGAACCAATCCTTCAATACCTTCTTCCAATTGAACAAAGCAACCGTAATCAGCAATGTTGGTAACAGAACCGAATAAACGTGTGTTAACTGGGTAACGTCGTGCAATATTTTCCCACGGATCTTCGCCCATTTGTTTGAGCCCAAGAGAAACACGTTTTTTATCTTTGTCGAATTTCAAGACTTTCACAGAAATTTCATCGCCTACATTGAGAATCTCGCTCGGATGTTTAACGCGTTTCCATGACATATCCGTGATATGTAATAGACCGTCGATACCACCCAAATCAACGAAAGCACCATAATCAGTGATATTTTTAACAACACCCAGAATTTCTTGGCCTTCTTCTATCTTATCGAGCAACGCTTCGCGTTCTGCGCCAGATTCTGCTTCGACCACAGCACGTCTTGAAACAACGATATTGCTGCGTTTTTGGTCCATTTTAATCAGTTTAAATTCCAGTTCTTTACCTTCTAAATACCCTGGATCACGAACGGGACGTACATCAACGAGTGAGCCTGGTAAGAATGCACGAATATTATTAATCGCGACTGTAAACCCGCCTTTAACACGTTCGATGATGATACCTGTAATGGTTTCATGATTTTTGTAGGCTTTTTCTAGTTCTGTCCACGCTTCAATTCGTTTCGCTTTTTCACGAGATAGACGCGTTGCGCCGAAACCATCTTCAATAGCTTCGATCATCACATCAATTTGATCGCCGGGTTTTACTTCGATCTCGCCTCGAGTGTTTTTGAATTCATCAAGATCGATCACCGCGTCTGACTTTAATCCAGCGTTAACAAGCACTGCATCTTGTCCAATCGCCACAATACTCGCTCTAATGATAGAGCCTACACGAAGA
Source organism: Gammaproteobacteria bacterium (assembly GCA_019748175.1). NCBI lineage: Bacteria > Pseudomonadati > Pseudomonadota > Gammaproteobacteria > Gammaproteobacteria bacterium. The sequence goes on along the minus strand of JAIEPX010000013.1, from coordinate 32,632 downwards.
TTATTCTGTTCCAAACTCTCCGCTAAAAGTTCTGCAAAAGTTGTCATTAAAAATTCCTACACATTTTCGGTTAGTTAACTTCATCCCCAGACACTGCGTGAAACAGCGGCGGGAACCCCAATTACAGTCGCTCTTTGACCAACTCGAGCACTTTTGTCAAAACCTCATCGGCTGTCAAATCGCTGGTATCGATAATGACCGCATCTGCAGCGGCTACCATCGGAGCAATTTGACGTTGACTATCTCGAGCATCTCGAGCTGCAAGCTCCTGTAAAATCTGTGAAAGTTTAACATCTAACCCGCTGCCCTTCAACTGCTTATAACGTCGTTGTGCTCTGACCTCCGGGGAAGCATGGAGATAAATTTTCAAGGTGGCGTCGGGGAAAATAATAGTCCCCATATCTCGGCCATCAGTAACCAATCCAGGTGCCTCTCTGAATGCCCGTTGGCGAGCCAGTAAGGCTCTGCGGACTTCTTTATTCGCGGCCAATTGGGAAGCTAAATGCCCTATAGCTTCTGTGTGCAGTTCAGACACCACATCTCGGCCTTCGAACAGTACCTGCCAATGATCGTTGCCGAACTCAAACTCCACAGGCAACTTTTCAGCTAAGGCCTCGATGGTGTGAAGATCATCCTGAGGAATTTTCCTATCTAAAACGGCTAAAGCCAATATGCGGTATAACGCACCGCTATCCAGAAAATGCCAGTTTAAATAACGTGCAACTTGTCGCCCCAAAGTTCCTTTACCTGTTCCGCTAGGGCCATCAATGGTAATGACAGAAATGTTGGAAGATGGCGTTTTATCGATGTTTTCACTGGGCATATTCATTGGCCTTATCACTCATATTACATTGGCTCGAGTTTATCTTATTGAGGGTACGCAATCAAATAGACTATTTTAGAACAATACCGGAAATTCTGGATTAGGCCTAGAATCGATCAGTGAACTATCGACTATTTTTTCTTGGCATTCTTTCTCATATTGGAAAATACGCTTTTTCCAAACCACCATAAAATCATATGCCTCACGATTAAATGTAGTATTATGTGATTTTTCGTCTCGAAATTGAAATCGAGGAGTTGGCTTAACCGTCTTCTCAAACAAATCAAAAATTTTCTTAAAAGTTCTTTCCCCTACTTCTTTACAGGGAATTGGTCGGTGAGAAAAATACTCACATAATTCAGCCATAATTTCAGGATGATATTCTTTTGAAAGAGAAATTGGCATCGGCTGAACATATTCAAAATGATCAAACGTGTTTTGATATTCTAGCAATGTTTTCCAATCTGATCTAGGCCAAATGTAGGATTTATGAAAGAAGCTGACAACTGAAAGTAGAACAAAATCTCTAATTATCCATGTACCCAAAGCACGGAGAAAATTAATTAATAATTTTGACTTTGATGATTGATAATATTGGAAGGCTTGGTACAGGTCCCAATACTCATCTTGAGGCATTATTTCCTTAGGTCGATAATTCTCCAACATGAATGAAACAAATTTTTCAGTATGGTGGCGTGAAGCTCGCCTAATATGTTCAGATCTTACAGTAATATTATGCTTTGTTATATATTCCAATATCTCCTTCTCAGAAAACTCATCACCACGCATCATCTCTTGAATAATATGTCCTCTAGTCCCATCAGAGCACTCCGGATTACTCATCATTGAATCTAAAATTAATTTATCTTTGGCCACGAGAAGTGATTCAATCATCTTTTTAGCCGTTTCTGCCGAAATTTTCGGGTTTAGCTTGTACAGTCTATTAAAACTTGGGGACTTACGAAAATTAACAACTTCTTCGAATCGAGTTTGCAGGCTTTCTTTAAATAATTTTCCCCATTCATCTGATTCAAAAGATATATTCATCCGTGATTTATATTGCTTTAGTAGAAATTCCCTTGATATCGAATCATCGACTTCATAGGTTGCTACAATCTCAAAACAGATTCGCTTAAGTGTATTCTCATCGCGAAACTGAAGCTCATAATTTATCAATTGAATTAAAAATTCAAAAGAATTATGACCATGTAAAATAGCGTAGAAAACAGTCGATTCTGTTGTATAGCTTGAAGAATAATAGTGGCGCCACGAAGGGTTTGCAGCATAGCCTAAGAACATCATTGTTATTACTAAATTGTTAAATTTTAAGGCGTTCAATACTACAATACCGAATTCGGCCTCATCGCCTTTTTCTCTTGAGTCTAGAGCCAGCAACTTGGCCATTTCCCAATCTTGAAACTCACTGGCAACCCTTATCGGACTGAGACGACCACTTCTTGGTTTTGCCCCCATCTGAAGCAGATTTCGAGCAAGTGTATGTTCCCCACTTCTAGCAGCTGCGAACAACAAGTTATCTAAGGTGTCTTGATTCTCTACTCTGAATTCTTTCAAATAAAGCTTTATACTAGAACAACAAAGGAAGTTAGCTGCGATTCTTAACATAAAATCTTCGCCAAAATAATGTATTTGGCGAGCATTACCTTTTTCAATAATCTTGCTGACTAACAAACCATCTTCTTTTTGCAAGTCTTTTTTCTCGGAACCCGTTTCACGAATGAGGTGATCAGCTAATTCGAATTCTTCTACCAGAATAAATTCGCCGATCACTGGATCATTTTTCTTAATTAATTTTTGAGATAGTAAATATTCGATAATGTCTATTTTTAAGCTGGGTGAACAGCGTGGTGGACGTAGCAGACGCATTAGATGACGAATATATCCATTCTTAATCATGTGTAGAGCCAATGGCACTTTTTCAACGTCTTCTTTTAAGATATCGAGCGTAATTTCTTTTAAACCAAGCAAAAATTCATAGCACCTGAAGACATAAAGTGCTTGCCTCCTATCACCAGTATGATATTGATACATTTCATAAGCTTCTTTTTGATCTTCTCGATACATCGCTTCAGTATAAAATCTTAGATGTCTCTTCTCAGGATCAAACTGTTTAGGGAAATAAAAAACAACGGGTATTCTGTAATTATTATTGATCACTACACCTTGTTTTTTCGCATAAGCACAATAATGCTCCCATAGCTCCTCAGCGAAATCATAGGCTAACAATCGAGCTTCTAAACTATCTGCACAAATACACACTACACTTCGGTAAGGATTAAAACGCAAACGAGCCAATAGTTCATTGGTAACATTCTTCCACTTATCCCTAAGAGTGTTATTGTTTTTAAAGGTTCGAATTTCTTTAGGTGAAAAAAATAGCCTATCATGAGAATAATAAATTCTCAGTTTCATTTGAGCCGCTTCAAGGTCTTCATATTCGAATTTTCGCCCCACTGTCCCACCATCATCCATAAGCAAACGCTGAATATGTGCATCTTGAATGTCAGTGATCAATCCATACAGCGTATCATTACGGTCTTTTCTAAAACCAAACGGTGGACTTTGTATATCACCAATCAATGTGCAAGACTGAGCTTGGGTGTATCCTTGTTTTTGTTCAGGGGTCAGCATTGGCTTTTTATCAAGTCGCAACATTGCCTTCCCATCAGGAGTCACAATATAAGGTTTCCGATTTTTAGGACGTAAATTTGTCAAGCGTCTTTGGTTATTTTCACCAGGAATAATACCCAAAATAAATTGAGTACTAAAATCAAATTTATCAGCACGCAAAGTTTTCAACAGTGTATCGTGTAAATAGTGTGGAAATAGCTTGCCTTCTTCGTCTGTGAAGTAACGACTATAGAAAAATGTGAGATCTTCAGGTAAATATAAAACACCATCAGACTCTTTTAATAGATCCTCTTTTTCATGTGGGAGAATGTGCTGAAGAAATAATTTGAATGATAATGCACTTTGAGTGTCTTCTGCAAAATCGAGTTTCCAGGTTGTATTTTCGCCATTAAAAGAGCGTTTATACTTTTCGGCAAAAACCGCAACAATATGGGAATAAAGATGCTCGTTTAAAGGAGTATATTTTTCAAGGTAAGATTGTACATGGCTCCAAGATAAAAAAACTTCAACACCATCAATAAGTACGGATTTTCCACAGTAACGAATCACTATCTCAATCAAAACTTTGAGTTTAAGTCGAGAATCGACGATCGATCCAGAATAAAGACTCAATATTTCAGTTAAAACTTTGTGTTTAGGTGCCGCGATAGCGACTGGGTTCAGCTCAAATAATTCTACAGTTTCATCAAGTATCTGAAAAATATTATCTGACATACACTTTAATATTGATTAGTTAATTATACCATTTATATCATAATTGGTAAGATTTATCAATTTAAAAACAACAACTTGAATATTACATAAACAAACATGGCTAAAACAAGAAGAGCGCTGAATCTCCAGCCTAACCTACCGCTTCTTTTTAAAGTCTTCCATAAAATTCAACAATGCATCTACTCCCGCTTCAGGCATAGCATTGTAGATACTGGCTCGCAGCCCACCTACTAGCTTATGGCCTTTGAGAAAAAGCAATCCTTTTGCTGTAGCCTGGGATAAAAAGTCAGGATATAAAGATTCATCACGGATACGGAAAACGACATTCATGCGAGATCGATAAGGCTTATCGACATTGTTGTAATAAAAATCACTGTGGTCGATGTAGTCGTACAATTTAGCGGCTTTTCGAGCATTGATTTCGCCCATTGCTGCGATCCCACCCTGCTTTTTGAGCCACCTAAACACTAAACTACAGACGTACCAGGAGAATGTCGGCGGTGTATTATAGAGTGATTTTTGGTCTACATGATTTTGATAATCATAGAGGCATGGAGTAATTGGTAATGCTTGCCCGACAAGATCTTTGCGCACAACAACGACAGCAAGAGCTGCAGGACCGATGTTTTTTTGGACTCCGGCATAAATTAATCCGTAACGACTAATATCAATGGGTTTTGACAAAATATTCGATGACATATCTGACACTAAAGGTATGTCTCCGGTTTCGGGAATAGCTGGGTATTCGACTCCGTTAACGGTTTCGTTATCAACGATATGAACATACGCTGCTTCAGAATTCAGTGTCCAGCCAGATTGATTTGGTATTGTTGTAAAACCTGAATTTTCAGAGCTAGCACATTGATTAACATGACAATATTTTGAAGCTTCTTTAGCGGCCATGACTGACCAAACACCCGTATACACATAATCTGCCGTGGTCTTACCTCGTAATAAATTCAAAGGCACCATGGAAAACTGCCCTCGCCCACCACCTTGAACAAAGAGCACATGGTAATCATCGGGAATGGATAATAAATCTCTAAAATCGCGTTCGGACTCTGCAGCCATCTTTTGAAATGCTTCACCGCGATGACTAATTTCCATCACTGAAGCGCCAACACCATGCCACTCAAGAAGCTCTTCTTTAACATGATTTAATACCTCAAGAGGGAGCATCGCTGGACCAGCGCTAAAATTATAGCCTCGCATGATTTGACCCCTTCTTTCTCAAGCCTCTGGTTGTCCCTCAACCTGAGCTGGAGCAACATCAATGACTTCTTCCACACGGCGCATCCCAACCAACTGCTCGCCTTCGCTCACATTGATTAGTCGAACACCTTGGGTATTACGACCCACCAATGAAATTTCTTCGACGCGCGTTCGCACGATAGTGCCCTGATCGGTAATGAGTAGAATCTCATGCTGATCCGTAACAGCCTCCGCACCAACCACTTCACCGTTGCGTTCATTCACAATAATACCAATCACACCCTGTCCACCACGTCCAATCCGACGGAATTCACTCATTTCAGTGCGTTTTCCGTAGCCATTGGCAGTCGCCAATAGAATGGCTTCATTATCTTTAGCAGCCAACAACGAAATAAGCCGTTGACCTTCTTTGAGTCTAATACCTCGCACACCTGCCGCGGTTCGACCCATCGGACGAACTAAAGATTCTTCAAATCGAATTACTTTTCCGGTGTTAGCGACCAACATAATGTCTTGTTTGCCATCGGTAATGATCACACCGACTAAATCATCGCCCTCACGAATATCCAGCGCAATCAATCCACTATTACGAGGCCGTGAAAATTGTGACAACGATACTTTTTTCACGGTACCTTTAGCCGTCGCCATAAACACAAAATGCCCTTCATCGAATTCGCTAATTGGCAAGATAGCACTGATACACTCGCCTTCACCCAAGGGCAGTAAATTAACCAGCGGACGACCTTTGGCGGCACGACTAGCCTGCGGGATCTTGTAGGCTTTTAACCAAAATAATTTACCTTTATTGGAGAAACACAGCAGCGTGTCATGCGCATTCGCAACCAATAAATGCTCGATGTAATCTTCTTCTTTCATTGACGTTGAGGATTTGCCTTTACCACCGCGATGTTGAGCTTGATACATTTCAAGTGGCTGAGTTTTGGCATACCCTTCACTCGAAATTGTGACAACTAGGGTGTCATTAGGAATCAAATCTTCCATCGACAGTTCTTCTTCATTATCAATAATGACTGTGCGGCGTTCGTCACCGAATTGGCCTTTAATTTCTAATAGCTCATCTCTAATCACTTGCATCAACCGATCGGCATCTGACAATATTTCCAGCAAATCTTTGATAAGATCAAGTAACTGCTTGTATTCATTGAGAATTTTATCTTTTTCGAGGCCCGTTAAACGATGGAGTCTTAAGTCCAAAATGGCTTGAGCTTGATCGGGCGATAAATGATAGCCTTCGGGTTTTAGCCCATATTCTTCTGGCAAATCTTCAGGTCTAGAAGCATCGCTACCTGCACGTTCAAGCATGTCTAAGACTGCTCCTGGCCGCCATACAGAAGCCACTAAACGCTCTTTTGCTTCTAGTGGGGTTTTTGAGGATTTAATCATGGCAATGACTTCATCAATATTTGCCAGAGCAATGCCCAAACCTTCTAAAACATGAGCACGTTCTCGCGCTTTTCGCAAATCAAAAATGGTTCGACGTGTCACGACTTCACGTCGATGGCGAATAAAAGCTTCCAGAAGATGCTTTAATCCCATGCAACGGGGACGACCTTGATCCAACGCCACCATATTAATGCCAAACACTACTTGCAGTTGAGTTTGACTATACAGATTATTTAATACGACTTCGGCATTTTCACCGCGTCGTAATTCAATATAAATACGCATACCATCTTTATCGGATTCATCGCGCAATGCGGTGATGCCTTCTAGGCGTTTTTCTTTCACCAATTCGGCAACTTTTTCAATCAGGCGTGCTTTATTCACTTGATACGGTAATTCTGTAATGATGATCGCTTGTTTCTCACCTACATCTTCAAAATTGGTTTTGCCTCGAATCAATACACGGCCGCGGCCTGTTTTATAGGCTTCAACAATACCTGCACGACCATTAATAATTCCAAAGGTCGGAAAATCAGGGCCCGGTATGAGTTGCATCAAATCGGAAAGCTCGCAATTCGGATTATCAATAATTGCTATGCACCCATCGATTACTTCATTCAAATTATGAGGAGGAATATTTGTCGCCATCCCGACCGCGATACCCGATGAGCCGTTCACTAAAAGATTGGGCACTTGCGTGGGCAACACAGAAGGCATGTGTTCTGAGCCATCATAATTGGGAACAAAATCGACAGTTTCTTTTTCTAGATCGGCCAATAAAGAATGCGCAATTTTTGACATGCGGATTTCGGTATATCGCATCGCTGCAGGCGCATCGCCATCCACAGAACCGAAGTTTCCTTGCCCATCAACGAGCATATAGCGCAATGAAAACGGCTGTGCCATTCGAACGATCGTGTCGTAAACGGCCGTATCACCGTGCGGATGGTATTTACCGATCACATCACCGACGATACGCGCAGATTTCTTGTAGGGTTTATTAAAATCGTTCTTGAGCTCACTCATCGCGAACAAAACGCGCCTATGCACAGGTTTCAGACCATCGCGCACGTCCGGCAAAGCCCGCCCAACAATGACACTCATGGCGTAATCTAAATACGATTGCTGAAGCTCGTCTTCAATATTGACGGCCACAATTTCCTTAGCGTGATCAAGCATAAATAACCCTATCAATAGCTGCAGTTACAAAAGCGGAATTGTAACACTTTCCCAATCTATTGGCTATTACTAGGAGGAGTCAGATTTAAGAAAGAAGAAAGGGGGCAGGTCTAACATTGAAACTAGCTTTCATACATAGGAACCGAGTATCTGACCTCTGTTGAGTTTGTTTCAATGTTAGACCTGCCCCCTTTACTTTGGCCCTCACGCACTTCCCTAAATAGCCTGAAATACGTTGTAATTTCTGCTCAATTATGATATAAATCTGATGCGGTAACGAGCAAATAAATAGGCAGTAGCCATGATAGAACCAACAGCAGAAAATCTAGCAGCATTTAATGGGTCGTTCACGGTTGAAAATTCTTCGGCCGATAACTTGGCTAAATTAATATTCAAAGAACAACAGAATGCGCGTGTTTTCTTCGAGGTTTTTGCCCACTTGCTTCCTTTTTTAAACACAGAATATCCACAAATCAGCGACAAAGTAATACTGTTAACCCAAGAGCAATATTTTTTCTACCAGCGTTGCATAATGGCCGAAAAAGGAAAACTCACTTCAGCGTATTTAGGCGATTGTTTTCTGAAAACTCTGCGCACTGATGAATTTGATTTTAGCCATGCATTTATATTAGGCATCATTCCGGGTGAGAATAATACGAGACGCCATCAAAATTTGCGCCCAAGAAATCGGCAACCTGTCACGATTACTCCAGAAGGCAAAATCGCAGCTAGACTTGAAAAACAACCCACGTACACTACCAAAGAAAAAGAGGGGTTTTCACAAAATCAGTCATGTACTCACATCGATGAGGAAACGCTAAGTAATGCGTTTGGTTTTGGTAAAGATAGGCATAGCAAACTATTTGGCTTAATGACCCATATTGATGATATATTAATTAGTCGTCTGCTCCTCAGCGATTCTGGGACTGTTACTAGAATATTCGATTTCTCATGCACTGAAACTGCAAAATCAAGTAGTAGCTATAAAAATTATTCAAATGGCTTTATTTTCCCTCCTACTCAATTCAACTCTTTTAAAAATAAAAATTTAGGAATTAGACAAAATAAAGGTGGCACCAATGAAGTCTTAGCTAGGTTGCGCTTTAATCCTTATCGATCCGTCGTCACAATTTGTACAGATACTTTAGAGGCTCGGTTATTAGCACAGGATTTTGCGCAAGAATTGTTGCATCACTTTGTGGTTTATGCAAAGAGCCACGGTATGATATTGAATCCTCGTTTCAAATTACCTATTATTTTTTACGTGCCAAAAAAATCACATGAAACTAGAGGCTACCGAGAACCCCATGGTCATGCATTGAAATTCTACACTCCCGCTATGCTTCAAGAAGATCGGGCTGAGGCTGCAAGAATTTACAACAATGAAAACCGTCGAATAGAATGTTATCGAAACTATGATTATGAATTTCTACTAGGATTAGAGGTAATTACTCCTGAGATATTGTTAGAGCGCATTGATAATGCCCCACTAGCACTTGCCATGATGAGAAGTGGTAAAGTGCGCATGTTAATGCGCGTAATGCGAACCTCAACTCAAGCCAACCTGCGCGATAGAGTATTTGATTCGCTCTTAGCTGAAGGCATGATCGCACAGAATGATCCTATCATAGCTAAACTCATTATGGCCGAATCTTTTGATATTGCAGACAAAATCATCAACGCAACAAATTCTCTAAAAACCGAATTAAAATTCGATGGTAAATTATTAATCGATCATTTAGTAAGTAATGGAAACCCTCGCCATCTCCAATATATGAACCTTAATCAGATGTTAGTGCATGCAGCCAAAAATCGCTCATGGATTTCAATTGCACTTTGCATAAAAGAATTCGGCCATCTCAAGGAGACTTCTGAATCACTCGATACATACGGCAACGGTTATTTATTGTTCAAGGCCCTTGAAGATCAGCAGCTAAAACTGGCCACATTTTTCTTACAAGCCGGCGCCAAATCAACCTGGCGCAATCAGCAGACTGATATCAACCATCAGCTTTTATCAACTTTATATTATGCGGTGAACTTTGATTTAAACGAATTACTTCCTGATCTGATAGAACATGAAAAAGAGTGTCAAAATGAATTTTATCAGGCTCGACTTTGGCTAGCACTGGATCTTGCGTACTGTAGAAAAAACAATACAGCAATAGCATTACTCGAGAAAATTTGCAGCCCGGTCTCATTAGACCCTAAAAACATCGAGGTCAGTATCTGCAAACTAATAAATGAGGCCTTAATTGTTGGAAATAGAGAAATCGCAGAATTCCGATTAATACGATATTGTCACCAATACAATTTACTGCCAGAAAATAACACTAACATTTTAGATGGGCTAGAAATTCTACAAGCGCACCTATCTGCGATTGTAGTCACAGAAGTTGCAGTTATTCTGACTGAAATAATTATGCAGCCGAAGCCTAGAAAATCTTGTGACCATGATGATGAATTCGAAGGGTTTTTATTTCTGCCTACTGAAAATACTTCATTTAGACACGCAGTTATTGAAAAACGATATCGTGAAGCAAATTTATTATTTAAGTTGACGATGACCGCAGAAGATGTCCGACGTGAACTCCACAAACAGGTTAAATCTGAAAAATGGAGCATAGTAGAATTCTTCACGCGATACCCAACGGATACTGAAGATACACTCGGCTATGGTTACGCATTGCTCAAAGCTCTTGAACATCAACTACCAAAGTTAGCTAAATTATTATTGCAGGCGGGCGCTAAAGCAACCTGGGGAAATTGGAAGACAGACGACGACCACCCGCTTGTGTCGCCGCTACTGCACGCAGTTAACTACAATTATCATGAACTCCTCCCACAGCTAATTGAGCTTGAAAAAAGTAATCCGGACGATCGTACTCAAACAAGATTGAGACTAGCCCTAGATCTTGCTTATGTGCGCAGCAACCGAAAAACCATTAACTTATTAGAACAAAATAATGTTCAAGCTGCATTAATTGACACATCAAATATTATTAAAAGCATATGCGCTCATGTACTCGAAGCTTTTTCTGTAGGAAATAAGCAAGTAGGAGAACTGCGTTTACTGAGATATTGCCATGCCTACAATTTGATGAGTAAAGAAAACCGTCGTGTTGTTGATGGACTAGATATCATTAAAAATCACATTCTCGATTCCCTTAAATCGCTTTCCCTTAAAGAAATCCTCAAAACTTTAACACTATTATTTGAAATAATAATGTCGGATTTAAAATCCGAATTACTTACCTCATCACTTAACTTATTAGATTGTGATTACTCAGATGACTCGCAACAGCAAGTAAGAATAACAATTTATAGTACCATTGTGAAATATCTTACCAGTGATAATGTTAATACTGTCGACAGCATTATTCGTCGTCATGAATCAACAAAAGGTTTTCATTCTTGTAAGTGGAGATCAGTTACCGAGGATGAATTTTCAAAAAGAATCTCTCCAAAATCACAGTCTCATACTCCTGATCCAGTCGTTAAATCACTCTATAAACTCGGCATTGCGTTATCCTCTCACGCTTATTTTCAAGCTTTTGAATACGCAGTGGCTACCCGCGATGAAGAACTGAGCATAATGTTGTTAAATGGCCCTTTAGTTGGAGTGGCAGTCAAAGAACGTTCACTTATTACTGCTATTGAGAAAAGCAATACACCCTATATTCTATTTCTGATAAAAAACATTAATTTTACTGTAACTATAGAACTTTTATTAACCGCCGTTAAACGCGATCTGTTTTTAGTACTACTATCATTACTCAAAAAAAACAGTGACACAATAAAAGTTTCCAAAAATGTCCACAATTGGGCTTGCTACTCTAAATGGAGCTACACTTTTCCCCAAGATCATCTTTGGACTCTTTACTCTATTTGGGCATACACCTCTCTCACCGATGACAGGAGACGAGCTAGCTGTAATTCACTCGCTCGCTTATTAGGGCCCTCAATGGTTATGCATTTTACTTTAATTAATGTGTTAGTTGTATTGTCTTCAAAGTATATTGAAGCCAATTCTCGGTCAAGTTGGTTCAATTTAGATCAAGTATTGGATAAGGTTAAATCAGCGATACTTAACTTCTCAAGTTTCGCGAAAAAACATAATCTCAAATACAATCCAAAAGATAGCAACACACATAAAGAAATATTAGCCCTACTCAACGACTATTTTGCTCGCATTGGTACCTTGCCAGAAGACGCCATCATTATTAGCGCCTTTAAAAAGATGCAAGAGACTTTCAATACACTCTATAATAGTTCTTTTTCTGGTAGTTTCTTCAAGATTAGACCGCTTAACCAACGTGATTATAATACTGAAATTTATAACGCTCTGAGGGATGTCGCACAGGCTCTAAAGAATAGCGACACACCTGATGAACCGCCATTTGAATACAACGTTAATGACGAAATGCTCTCTATTGTACACAACAAAACTTAGATCTGACCCCTTACCTACTTACCTAGATTCTTTTCTTCTGATATTGTTTGCAGAGTACATTCAACCAAGGACATCGTTATGCAGACCGTAGAAATGCTTATTCATGCTCGTTGGGTAGTTCCTGTAGTACCTAAAAATCGTTATCATGAAAATTACAGCATTGCGGTTGATAAGGGCCAAATAGTTGCGATCTTGCCAACATATGAAGCAAAAAAACAATATCATGCCGACAAAATTCACGAACTGCTTGACCACGTTGTTTTGCCTGGATTCGTTAATGCTCACACGCATAGCCCAATGACACTCTTCAGGGGATTAGCCGACGATTTAAAACTGATGGATTGGCTAGAAAATCATATTTGGCCGGCAGAAAAAGCTTGTATAAATGCCGATTATATTCGTGACGGCATGAAACTTGCGATGGCAGAAATGCTGTTAGGCGGAACAACCTGTTTTAATGAGCACTATTTTTACCCTGAAATTATAGCTAAGTCGATTGCTGAAGTTGGGATGCGGGCCCGCGTCGGAATGCTCATTATGTCAGTCCCTACTCCGTACTCTCAAACCTCTGAAGAAGCCTTTCAAAAAGCTGAACAATGTTTAGGTTTAGGAGCACCGAATTCTCTGATTCAGTTTAGCCTTGGTCCTCATTCACCATACGCCACCGATGACAAAATATTATTAAAAATCAAAGCATTATCGGATGAGATGAACCTGCCTATTCATATGCACGTCCATGAGACGGCCAGTGAAATCAATATGGGACTGCAAGAATTCGGTAAACGCCCCTTGCAACGATTAGCTGATCTCGGTTTATTGTCTCCTTTAATGCAAGCCGTGCACATGACTCAAACGAATGATGAGGAGATTAAACTCCTGCAGCAAACGGGCGCGCATGTGATTCACTGCCCCGAAAGCAATCTGAAACTCGCCAGTGGATATTGTCCCGTTCAAAAATTGCGAGAAGCTGGAATAAATCTTGCCCTTGGAACCGACGGAGCCGCCAGCAATAACGATCTTGATATGTTTGGAGAAATGCGAACAGCCGCATTTTTAGGAAAAATTGTTGCTAATGATCCTACAGCCTCTAGCGCCGCAGATGTCCTGGAAATGGCTACTTTGGGGGGAGCTAAAGCCCTTCACTTGGACCAAGAAATAGGCTCTCTAGAAGCCGGGAAATCAGCCGATTTTATCGCAGTCGACCTTAACCATATCAATACCCAGCCCCTCTATAACCCCATCTCTCAGCTCGTCTATGCTTGCCACAGCAACCAAGTGACGGATGTTTGGGTTGCAGGCCAACAACTCCTCAAAAGCCAGCAGCTCCAAACCCTGAGCCAAGCTGAATGCCTTGGTATTGCTCATTCTTGGCAGTCAAGACTGCAAATACACAAACAGCCTTAGTCAGTACTAGTTCCAAATTAGATGATCGCTCCCGTATAGACCCGCAAGAATAGACTATAATTGTAAGTAGGTATGGTAGATAGGAGCGAATCATGAAACGGTTAAATCAATTTTTCACTGATCTGGGAAAAAAATTCAACATTAAAGAATTAATAAAACCAATCCAGATTCAGGTCAAGCAAAAGCCAAAAGATACTGCAAGCGCAATATTTGAACAGACCCAACAAAAACAGAGCGTGACAGAAGATAAAGAGCTTAGCCAAATACAGAGCCATGAAAAATCTAATCAATCGACTCTACCCAAAAATTTCCAACATTTAATTGCTGTCTTAGCAGTCTACTTAGACAACATAGAAACCCTAAGAGATGAATTACCAGACGATGAAAAATATCATGCCTTATTCCAAGATCTTTCAAAAATGAGAAGTAAAATTGGTGGGGAAATTCTGTGGAATTTAGAACATGATACCCCTGTCAATAAATTGGCATTGTTAATGAAATCCTTAAAAGAATTTAAAGAAATTACGAAGGGCAATGAAGTGATAATCAGAGTCAGTGATTATGTTGACTCCACTATTCAGGAAAAAATTGATACCTCTCTAGTGTTAGAAGCCTTTGATGCTGCAGTGAAAGAAGCTGAAGCCATTGAAAAAATGAACGCAAAACCTCAAAAGAAAGTCAGTATTTTTAAAAAAGCAGACGTTAGGTCACCTATTAAAAAACCAATTACAGAAGTCAAATCAGAGGATATACCTAAAACCACAATACAAACTCCAGGATTTATTAACAACACCGGTTTAAGTGAACATGAACTCGCTCTTGAAGCGTTTAAGCTTAACGAAGTCTATAAAGAATATATCTTGATGGAAAATTTCTTTGAAAATTTTATAAAAAATTTAGATGCAAGCCTTAAACCCAGTGACGCCACCCAACTTTACATTGAGCCACTCTTGATACTGTGTTCAAAATATAAAGAAGCACTAGAAAATGCTTATAAAAAAGGATCCTTGAGTGTGAAACCTGAGTATTCATTAGAATTATTACTTGCCCACATTAAAGAATCTCGAATTCAAGGTATCCCAGAGGAAGATTGGAAACATTTAGCCAGCCTTATTAAACAGACTTTAGCGGACTGGGAAAAAAATCCTGAAAATAAAAAAGTGTTTGTTAGCCGACCAGGATACGAACACGCTGAAACTTTATTGAAACAACTAGATAATACATTTAATAGAAAACCCTTGACTAGACCCGAACCTGAAAAAGTCAAGGTCACAAAAAAACGATTAAAAGATAGATTTAAAAAGGCTGATTCAGCTGCAACTCACGTTGCTACTAATCAATCTCGTGATATACTGACTATCGCTACAGAATTTAAAAAAGAGGATCAAGTTAAAGATTTGATACAAAGCCAAGAACTTGAAAACGCGGTTGCTGAATTTAGAAAAAACGATCTATATAACGATATGTATTCAAAAGTGAAACAATTTTATACCTATGAACGTAGGTTAAAGCCAAATACCTCAGCACCTGAAAAACCTGATAAAGCAACTCGAAAGCTTATAATTTCAATAGAGAGGATTCAAGATTGTCTCTCAAAATCACCAATGAAAAGTTATCATAAGTCTCAAATTAGAAGATGCCTAAAAATAATTCGAGAAAATCCTGAGGTGCATCAAAAACTCGTGGAAATTAGAAATAACAAACCCGGCCCTCGCGCAAGCTCATCATCTCCCGCTTAAGGATTTTAGATGTTTTGCTCGTTTAATAACTTATCAGCTTAGTTTGGAGAAATTGAATAGGGAAAGGGGTCAGATTCGACCCCTTTACTTTGCAGATTAGAATATTACACAGCCAGAAGATTCTTCAGGATCCTTATGGTCTTTTTGGCCCGCTTCAGCAACGTTACCAAGTGTTTTCTCTATGATTTCTTTCAATTGCAACTTTGATTTTCCATCTTTATTGAATCGCTTGAACTCATCGCTTAAAACTAGCTCTCTCATTAAATCTTGAAAAGCTTGACTTCCTTTATTGAAGGTTAGTTTCAAACCTATTAACATCATCTTGAACTCTTCAATAGCCAAAGCTCGAGAACCAGAGAATTTACTTACAAAATCATCTAGCTTGAAGGTAGATTTTTTTCGCAACAAATCGATATGCTCGCCATGTTGCCTTAATTGATCCATAAAGCAGTTAACAGACTGAGATTCGGAGCCCACTTTTGTTCTCAAAAAATTAACAAATTCAAATAACTCTGTAAAATCTACGCTAACATCTTCAAACAATCTGCAAGGAACATTTAATTTCTCATGAAATTTACTCATGAATTTCTGAAAATATTGTTCGTCATAATTCGATTTTTCACCTTTCTTTAATTTTAATACTGCTGAGTCAAAAAGAGCTAAAATTCTAGTCGTGGACTTATTATTTACTTTGTGAAACCTGGCTAAATTAAATTTCTCAGTGTGAACCAAATCATCAACTGCATCGCACATTAAACGTTCAACTCGTGCATTATAAAAAACATCGACCTTAGCCAAGAGTTTATCTTCTGGGACAATTTTACGCACCACCCTTAATGCCTCTGCACTTAATACTGCTGCTCGCCACTGATTTGGCCCAAACTCTATAAAATCCCTTAATGACCTCTTTTGACTCAAATTGTCGAATGTTAGATTTAGCGCATCCCTTACTAAAATATTAATTTGCCTTAACGTGGCCTTTTCTAATAGATTTTTCAATAAAGATGCTATTAATTTTCCATTATGAGGAGCTTGAATTAGCAGATGAGGATTATCTAACCATAATAGTAACTCATCTAATGATTTAGATTGACTTATATTGGCTAATATCGCGTCTAAGCCCTTAAAGTTATTTAGGAGATCTTCTTTGGCTTGTTTATCAAATCGACTCTTAAGATCAGCGAGCACTTCTTTTCTTGGCTTAGCGCCTGGTAACGCAAAAAAGGCCGAAAGTTTTTGATTTAGAAAATCTTCATAGATTCGCTCATGAGTCTCTGCATCAGCAGGCCATTCATAGTTGGCTTTAAAAACTAGAAAATGTGTGGCTATGGCCTCAAGACATTCTACATTTAATGCATCTGTAACAAAGTCACAAACCAAGTCTTCTAGCGGTCTTCCCATTTCTTTTTCGATCTGAGCAAGTGTAAGATTTCTGTTTGTAAAAGTTGTATTGCCTAACAATACTGGGGCCCTTAAGTGATTTGAAGATTCTCTAAAACTCTCGAGGGTCGGTACTTGTAAGCTATCTGAAAATGCTGATGCACATTTTTCCATATAGTTACCAATGCTTAAGTTGCTAATGGCTATATATAATGCATCTCGTAGTTTCTGTTGGAAATATTCTTTGTAAAATTCTTGTATATTACGAACATAGCTATATGGATTTTGCTTGAAAGAATCTATCACCAATTTCTGTAATGTTGGTTCTCCATTTAATTCGTAAATAGTGACTTCTGCTTTATCACGAAACCGTGTCGCCCACTCTTCCCTTACTCTATGGGTATCTGATTTAAGAGATGAGGCATAGTAGCAATCATTATTTTGGTCACAACCTTGGCTTGCATTTCCATTAACCGTTAATTTCGAAGCATTAAATCTCAAATTCTCATGGTCATCGATAAAAAATATTCCCGGTCTTTGAGAAACATCTTCTAAATTTTGTAGACTCAAAAATACACAATCTCGCTCTTGTAGTTGTTGGCTCACTAAACACGAATGTCGTAGTATCTGATTCTCTTTATATAGACCACTGAGTAAATGTAGAAAGACTCGAGAATAAAATAACTCTTTCTGATTTTTTGTACCCTGTTTATTTTCTGCACTGGGATCAAGGAGAAATACATCGACAGTGCCTTTCTTGTGATTAGGTGATAAGAAGAAGTTAATGCAATGATTATTATCAACTAACAACATTCCCGCTATTAATGGTCGTACTTTATCTCCACACGATTGATCTTTAAGTAAAGAACACAGTGTTTTTCCCATAGCAACAAATTGCTCAGTAAAATCAGGTTCATTATCCCTAAAAGTAACTGTAAATACCGTAGGCAACAAACAGTATAGAATGCCATTTCTTTCAAAATTCCAGCTACCTTTAAAGCTTGCGTTCTCATGAAGTAGTTGCAGCCCTAAATATATGTCGTCTTGTTGAGGCGTATAGAAATCTTCGGGAGAGAGATTTTCAACAGAATCTGTACCAGGATAGAGAATATCTTTAGGCAAAAGTGTTGGTAATTGGAAAAAACGGCGCAATTGATTAAGATTAGTATTGGGGTCTTTATTGAGTTGTAAACAAGCTTTGACATTTTCCTGAAGCCCTTTATTTTTAGTCAATGTTTGTTCGAAGCCTTCAAATGCTTTCTTATCCATCGCAGCAATTTCTGAGATCCCAACAAAGGAACAAAAACCAAACTTATTGATGAGTGTTTGGCATGAGTACACATGATCTCTAATAAAAACTAAAGGCATAGTATAAATCTTATGGTCAGAACTTGTTAAACCATCATCTGCTTTTCCCAAAATTGCTGCTGCTGTCACGAATTCTTCATCAGCGTATTGGGAATGCACTGACCTCAAACGAACGAGTAATCGGGCAACTTGAGCTGGGTACGTGATATTGGCCTGAAATGCATCTAAAAACATTTCGGCATAGGGCTGAGGTTTTTGCCCCTCTATTAAAACATCAGGTGACCCTAAAAGGCCCTCTAGTTCTTTGAGTAGAAAATTGATTACTTGTTCTGAATCTTTATAATCTGGGTGATGTTTAATTTTCTCTAAAGCCATGGACTTTTCCTCATTCGTTGCATAAATTATCATGTTATCATCATGATCTTAACAGATTCTTAAGAAAGGATAAACGGATGTTCCCTAAACAGGTGACCATAATAGAAGTAGGACCCCGGGATGGCCTGCAAAACGAGCCTACCGTGCTGACTGCCGCCCAGAAAATTCAATTAATACGGGATTTGGCCCAAGCTGGGCTACGGAACATTGAGGCTGGTAGCTTTGTCTCACCGAAGTGGGTGCCCCAAATGGCCAACTCCGGCGAGGTATTGCAATCTCTTGATAAAACTGGGTCTCACCACTTTCCCGTTTTGGTACCCAATCTACGTGGCCTAGAGGAGGCACTTGAAGCGGGTTGCCAAGATATCGCGGTCTTTGCCGCCGCTTCCGAAACTTTCTCTCAAAAAAATATCAACTGCACCATCGCTGAGAGCTTGGAACGCTATGAAAGCGTTATCAAAGGGGCTTTAAGCTCAAAAATACGCGTTCGAGGCTATGTTTCCTGTGTTCTAGGCTGTCCTTTTGAGGGTGAAATTGCCCCTTCAGCAGTCACTCGCGTTGCAACAGCTCTTTATCAAATGGGCTGTTATGAGGTTTCTTTGGGGGATACTATTGGGGTGGGAACACCCGAAAAAGCCAAGCAACTGGTGAGTACTGTCGCTGAAAACCTACCACTCGAACATTTAGCAGTTCATTTTCATGATACCTACGGACAAGCGTTGGCAAATATTTATGCGTGTTTATCATTAGGTATCAGTACCATCGATAGTTCCATCGGTGGGCTAGGAGGTTGTCCCTATGCTCCTGGCGCTTCGGGGAATGTGGCTACTGAAGATGTGGTGTATTTGCTGGATGGCTTAAACATCGAACATGGGACTGATTTAAAGGCACTCGTGCGCATCAGCCACAGTGTCGCAGCGTTGCTTAATCGCTTACCTCGTTCCAAGGTGGCTCAGGCTATGGGTGAATGATGACTGACCCGATTTGGAGACCTTCCGCTGAGACCATCGCACAGTCTCAAATGACGGCTTTTATGTCACAGGTGAACAGAAATTGTGGGCAGCATTTTTCTGATTATCAATCTTTGCATCAGTGGTCGATCACACATTCTCAAGATTTCTGGGTTGAACTCGTTAAATTTACCGGAGTTGAATTTTCCACACCGTGGACACACGTTTTAATTAATTCTGAACGAATGCCAGGTGCAAAATGGTTTGAGGGTGCACGACTTAATTTTGCGCGTCATTTATTACGACATCAATCAAATAAAACAGCACTCATTTTTCAAAATGAAAAGAGTGTACGCACAACACTCACTTATGCTGAATTAAATCAACACGTTCGTCGCTTAGCCTATCAATTAAAAAAAAGGGGAGTGAAAATCGGCGATCGTGTAGCGGGCTATTTACCCAACCGACCTGAAACCATTATTGCCATGCTTGCGACAACGAGTTTAGGTGCGATTTGGTCTTCTTGCTCGCCAGATTTTGGATACCACGGCGTTTATGATCGATTTCAACAAATAACACCTAAAATATTGTTTGCCTGCGATGGTCAATTGTATAATGGTAAACAACACTCTACGCTTTCAAATATTATCGCACTTCAAGAAAATTTACCCTCACTTGAACACATTATTATTGTGCCAAGCCTTAACACTGATCCCGACATTAGCAACATAAAAAAGTCAGTATTATTTGAAAACTTAGTGAATACATCGTATGAAATAGACTCTTTTGAAGAATTGCCTTTTGATCATCCCCTTTATATTTTATTTTCATCAGGTACCACAGGTGTACCAAAATGTATTACGCATGGCGCTGGAGGAACGCTGCTTCAACATCTCAAAGAACTCATTTTACACACAGATTTACGCGAAGAAGATACTATTACCTACTACACCACCTGCGGCTGGATGATGTGGAATTGGTTAGTCTCTAGTTTGGCGGTAGGAGCAACCGTTGTGCTTTACGATGGTTCACCGTTACACCCAAGACCCTCTCGATTATTTGATTTGATTGATGCAGAAAAAATTAGCATCTTTGGCACGAGTGCAAAATTTTTAACTTCTGTAGAAAAAGTCGGACTACAACCTCACCTCTCTCATTCGCTGACTTCACTGCGCACTATTTTGTCTACCGGATCCCCTTTAGTTTCATCCAATTATGATTTTGTTTATGAAAAAATTAAATCCGATGTGCGTTTGTCTTCTATTTCTGGCGGCACTGATATTATCTCCTGCTTTGCACTCGGAAATCCCAATTTACCTGTTTACCACGGCGAACTTCAATGTATAGGATTAGGTTTGGCTGTAGAAATATTTGACGATGACGGTCATTCTCTTATCGATCAAAAAGGTGAACTTGTTTGCACAAAACCTTTTCCTGCAATGCCCATTTATTTTTGGAATGATAAGGACGGGCAATTATTTCATCGGGCTTATTTTGAACAATTTCCCAACGTGTGGACGCATGGGGATTATGCTCAAATCACTAAACACGGAGGATTAATTATTTACGGTCGCTCTGATACTTTGTTGAAACCCGGTGGAATTCGCATCGGTACGGCAGAGATCTACAGAGAGGTTGAACAATTTCCCGAAATTATGGAAAGTATCGCGATTGGACAACCCTACAAAAATGACGTTCGCATCATTTTATTTGTAAAAATGCGCGAGAATTGTCTCTTAACTGAAGATCTGATCGCAAATATTCGTCAAACAATCAAACTGCAACTCTCACCTCATCATGTACCCGCGAAGATTCTCAGTGTTCCCGATATCCCTCGCACCGTCAGCGGCAAAATTGTTGAACTGGCGGTTCAGAATGTGGTAGCTGGTAAAGCCGTGAAAAATATCGACGCCCTGGCTAATCCGGAAGCATTAGACTATTTCCGTGATCGCCGGGAACTCCAAGACTGAATATGACTTAGTCGACCGATTGTGACGCAAAATCTCTTAAATTTTTGAGAAATAGTGTACTATTTGATTATGATTATCTTAGGCATTGAAACATCGTGTGACGAAACGGGCGTAGCGCTGTATAGCGAAGCTGCGGGGCTCATCGCACACCGAATTTACAGTCAAATTGCATTGCATGAAGAATTTGGCGGTGTAGTGCCTGAACTGGCTTCCCGCGATCAAATCCAAAAATTATTGCCATTAATTCTTCAACTTCTAAGCGATGAAGAAATTGCCTTATCAGATCTGTCAGGAATTGCTTATACGGCTGGACCTGGATTAGCAGGAGCACTGATGGTAGGCGCTTGTGTAGGTCGCAGCTTAGCATATGCATTAAATATTCCTGCTATTCCAGTGAATCATTTAGAAGCTCATCTATTAGCGCCAATGCTTGAAGAAAATCCCCCTACTTTTCCTCACTTAGCGCTTTTAGTTTCTGGTGGTCATTGTGCATTAATTCATGTCGAAAAACTGGGCAAATATTCTATTATAGGCGAAACTCAAGATGATGCCGTTGGCGAAGCTTTCGATAAAACAGCAAGGATTCTCGGTATGCCCTATCCTGGTGGCCCAAAAATTGCAGCACTCGCTTTAACAGGAGATCCTCAACGCTATCGTTTTCCACGTCCTATGACAGATAGACCTGGATTAGATTTTAGTTTTAGCGGAATTAAAACTTTTGCTGCGAATTTAATTCATCAAGAAGGCACTAACCCTTCGACTTTTCCTGATATTGCCGCCAGTTTTCAAAAAGCGATCATCGACACACTCGTCATTAAATCACGTCGCGCAATTCAACAGACAGGATTATCAGCGCTAGTCGTTTCTGGTGGCGTCAGCGCCAATCAATTGCTTCGAGAAGAACTCGCACTCATGGCTCACGAACTTAATATTCAATTGCATTTCCCTCGCTTAGAATTTTGCACAGATAATGGTGCGATGGTAGCCTATGCAGGACTTCAACAGTTTAAATATGAAAAGAAATCAGATTTGAAAATTACTATCAATCCACAATGGCGATTATCTGCAATTCCCTTATCAAACGATTGAGACTTGGTGTAAAGTATTTTCCCCATAAACAACTGAGCTTGTCAGTGCAGACGTATAGGTGGTATATAAATTTCCACTGATTAATACCACAGGACCTGCACTCCAAATATCAGCACCATCATTATGTAATATCAAACTATCATGCGCCCCACCACTCACGATTAATGAATTTGCATCCGACATTGTATTGACCGTAGAAGGGTCGAGCTCCGCTTCATTACCTGTCAATGATCTTAATGGTCTAAGATCTATTGCATCTATACCTGTGAAAATAGTTGTTCCGCGTAAATCAGCAAGCGTTGAATCATCTCTTAACCACAACGTATCAGTGCCCGTGCCACCATTGACTGATAAATCGTGACTATCGTAGACGATTCTATCATTACCCGTTCCTCCATTGATAATATCTGCACCCGCTCCTCCACTGATAAAATTAGTTCCGCCAAATGTTGTGATTGTGTCATTACCTGCACCACCGTAAATGACTTCATTATTGGTATTCGCAATAAGGGTATCATCACCCTGTGTGCCAAAGATAGAAATGGAATTTGTAAAAGAATTATCACCAAAGACAACGTATGCTGAGCCAGCCTGACTTTGACCGCCAATAGAATTGCCCGGATTACCCAGCACAATATCACTCAAACCATCACCATTGAGATCGCCGCCGTCTCCCAAGAAATTTCCACCTATTCCATTCCCAAATTGTAAAGCGAATCCTTCAGAGGGTGTCAAATGAAGATAATCAACAACTTGGGTAAAAGGATCTTGAGTTCCGAAGATTACAAAGACTGCTCCTGTTCCAAATGCTTGCGAATCTATAAAGGCAAAATCAGCTATTCCATCTCCATTAACATCACCCGCAAATGAAATAGAGGAGATGTAGGCGAAATTTTGTGTTGGTGCAATCAAACCAAAACCATTCCCACCATTCAGCGAAGTAACATCTAAATTACCACTGACCGAAAAGGCTGGATCACCAAAAATCACATAAAGTGCAGCGTTGTTAATATTTGTTGCTTGTCCAAAAGAAGCTTTGCCTGAAATCGCAAGATCATCATAACCATCACCATTAATATCGCCGATGCTTGCCATTTGTTTACCTGTACTATTATATCCAGATACTGAAGAATTATAAATGTGAAAACCGGTTCCTGGAACCAACGTCGACGTATCTACAGTAGCAGTAAACGGTGTTGCATGTCCTAAAATAACTGAAACATAAGCTTTCCCTAAAATACTTGAATTTGTCTTAGAAATAATATCGGAGTACCCATCACCATTAATATCGACTCCTGTAAATACTAGTTGATTAGCTACACCAGACCAACCTGTCGTCATTGTTTTAAATCCATTCGTACCATTTAATGTACTCACATCAATTGATGTGGGTGGTGACAAACTCCCTAGTACTACGTATCCAAATCCGGTGTTACCATTTGCTACGAGAACATCGCCAAGTCCATCACCATTAACATCACCTACTGCTGTTCCTGTTGAAAATGAGGGTCCAGAAGTAAAAATATCAAGGCCAGCACTTCCAAGAGCAGGTAAACTTACCGATGAGGCTAATCCACCGGGATCACCAAAAACAATATATGCATGTTTGTTATAATACGGTGCAATTAACATATCATGATAGCCATCCCCATTAAAATCGCCAACACCAGAAACAAATCGTCCTAAGAAACCATCACCAGTAATCGGGAAAAATTGCGTACCCATAACACCCGAATCTGTAATTTCAAAATGCGCGCTTGGAAATGTAGTTTGACCTAATAATAATGCAGCTTCTGCAACTGGGGTTGCCATGTATGAATGAACATTTTGCACTGCTACCAGTAAATCGTCATAACCATCGCCATTAATATCAGAAGCAATGGTGACTCCTCGACCTAAGAAGTTGGCATTAATTGGAGCACTATCTAACGCAAATCCATGAACACCATCAATATAATCACTGAGATGACGAGGCTGAATAAATACTTCGACATTATTTTCAACGTTGATTACTGATCCAGTATGAGAAGTGTATGTTGTGTAACCTAAGATAACATTGGTAGGATTCCAATTCTCCACAGCAAATATTGTCACTTTATCATGCCCATCACCATTGACGATCAAACTATTCGCATCAGTCATTAACAATATTGTTGCCGCATCTAACATAACAGTATTGCCTGTGAGCGTGAGCATCGGTCTTAAATCGATAGTGTCAATTTCTCGAAAAACCGTTGTACCGCGTAAATCAGCATGAGTATTATCGTTTTTGAACCAAAGTGTATCATTTCCGGTACCCGCATCGACTGAAATATCCGAAACACGATAGACAATCGTATCATTACCTGCACCAGTGAGTATTGTATTGGCACCGAGTCCACCATCGATGAAATTATTACCATTAAGCGCCGTAATATTATCACTACCTGCACCACCGTAAATAATATCATCTGTGGTTCCTGTTATAATATCGTTGCCTTGAGTTCCTAAAATTGTAATTGTATTGAAAAAGTCAGAACCAAAAACGATGTATTCTTTTCCACCGCTCGTAATGACTATATCTCCTAAACCATCACCGTTTAAATCACCGCCACCACCCACCACCGATGTTGATAAAATTCCACTTGCAGCTTGGATGACAAATCCTTCTGAAGACGTTAGTTGCGTATAATCAATTGTGGGAGCAAACGAAGATATACTGCCAAAAATAACATAGACAGCACCTTGCCCTCCATAAGCTAGACTATCAACAAAAGCAAAATCCCCCAACCCATCACCATTTACATCAGCGACGTACGAAATGCTCGTAATATTGGAGGGATTAGGTGATATTAAAGCAAAACCATTAGAGCCATTAAGAGAAACCACATCGAAAGAGGTTGCTAATAAAAATGAGCTACTACCAAAAATAACATACACTGTGTTATTTGAAGATAAAGCAACATCATCAAAACCGTTCCCAATAAAATTGCCAATAGCTGTAGGATTAATTAACACATCACCTGCGGAAGCGGCTGAATTTGTGATGAGAAATCCATTGGCTCCGACTATCCCTGAAGATGAAACATTGACAGTAGTAGCGAAACTAGGCGTGCTACCTAAAATAACTCCGATGCTCGAAATTTGTGTTGAAGAATCATAGTAACCGACGAAAATATCGTTCACCCCATCACCTGTGAAATTAACACCTGTGACATTTTGATAAGCATCATTTCCCGCTCCCAGTCCCGTTATTGTAAAACCACCTTTTAAAAATGGGAAAGTATTGAGATAATTAATATCAAAATTTGCAAATCCATTAGGAAAAACCACGTTGCTGAAAATCACATAAGCTAATCCACCATTCGGATCGCTAAGAATGACATCACCTAAATGATCACCGTTCACATCACCCAAGCCGGCGGCATTAACGAAATTAGCGCCGAAAATTTTAAGCGCTGTATTTGGAGATCCATAACCCAATGAAGCAAGGCTCACATTAGTCGGGAAACCACCAGCATCACCGTAAACAACATAAGTTGGAGAACCATTAACCGATGTAATCAAAAAATCGTTAATGCTGTCGCCATTCAAATCACTGACTGCATGAACAGCTGAACCCGAAGCGCTTACTGGAGATGAAATTGTGTTGTTGTTAAAACTGGTCATCGTTTGAGAAGGATCTGTAAAAGGTACATCAGCAGGAAATAAGGCTTGACCCGAAATCAAAAATCCTCTGCTATAAGGGCTGAGGGCGCCGTCGTTTGCAATCAGTAAGCTATCATACCCATCACTATTTGGAACTATCGTTGCATTGAGCGCATTAAAATTACCTGTATTGGATAGCGCAAATCCATGAATACCGTCCATATAAATTGGCAAATCAACAACGCCTACGAAGAGCGGAAATGTTGCTGGTGGTAGTGTTGGTGC
The DNA here is from genome assembly GCA_019748175.1 of Gammaproteobacteria bacterium. Lineage (NCBI taxonomy): Bacteria > Pseudomonadati > Pseudomonadota > Gammaproteobacteria > Gammaproteobacteria bacterium. The sequence goes on along the minus strand of JAIEPX010000013.1, from coordinate 6,071 downwards.
TAAATTCAACGTAAGTAAATTATGCTGCACCGTATTATCATTTGTAGGCGCAATAATGTCGTTTTGCATTATCTTAAATTCACTTGTGCTCGGTGTTGTTTCAATATTCGCTGTTTGACCTTCTGGTGTTTGTGCAGTCGTTGTCGTTTCCTGAGTGGTTTCTTGATTCAGAATAATGGGTTCAACTTTGAATAATTGATTGAGTTCAGGGTTAGTAATGTTATTTTCTACGCCTGTTTCTATAGGTGTTTTTGATTCTTCCAATTCTATTTTTGACGTTGCATTAAAAATCAACTGATCAATGGATCCTTTGTTTTCAACTAACTCGTACGGTGTAGAAAAACTACTGAATTGCTGCCCCATCGATTGAGTGTTAATCGAAGCTAAGGCAGTCATTACCGCAATTTCAGGCATCGTCAAATAACTCATTTGTTCGACTGATAATATACTACCAGCGAATAAATCCGCATTGATCATTTCTCCTGCTTTTCGAAATTCGGCGGCAGCTACATCATCTACAGCAGAACGAGTACTAACTTCGTCCCTGTTTCGAATGTGTAATTCAAATGATTGTTCAGTATGTAATCCAATTTCATGTTGAGTGCCGTGCGCTATGATAAAAATTTCATGTATGCCAACGTTTGCTGAAGTTGGTGTACCCGATAAGAAATAACTTCCACCAGCCAAATGTGAAAATGTTAACCATGCGGGTAATGATCCTTCGAGTGTTTTAGCAGTCAGGATAAAATTATCCCTATCTGGCCCTTTAAGTTGGAAATAATATCCATATAAACTTCCCACCACTGCGATTGGCAAAGGTTCTCCTTCCCATTGAAATATTGCAGAGTGTGGATGCACAATAATATCTTTGGTTGCATCTGATTTTAGATCAGTAATCTTTAATTGTGGTGTTAAAGAACTCTCTTCTGTTGCTTTAAAAAACCCGCTCAACACTGCTATTAGATTTTCATCTTTATCGTGTGATTGAATCATTAAATCTTCACCATGACGATGCAAATCTTTCACTTCAAAATCTTGAGCATTTAAATGAAAAACCTCTCCAGCAGAAACAATGACCGAACTACCTGGTGTTAAAAAGAGTGAATGTTCAGTATTATTTTGATCCGTCACCGAAAATTGAATGGTCATCATTTTTTGTAATTCGTTGACTTGAAATTGTTGATCTTGAAACTGAATAATTGAGCTATTTTGATTTGATGTGGTACTGAAATAGTGTTTGAATGTTATGGGTAAAGAACCGCTGACAATAAGCTGTAAATCTTCATCTATTCGCGAAACCGAAGAAACCTCCGTGAAAGGAACATCACATTGTATTCCATCGCCCGGTTTAACCACTATGCTCTCACCCGGCAAGACAGGCTCTAGCTCTGCCTTTGGCCCTCCTTCTCCATGGTTACGTATGACATAAAGCAAATTCATACTACCCCTCCCCCGCGCTAAACTACTTCTCTATATAGATAGTATAGCTCATAAAGGGGGAATCTGCCTGGCAGCCACCCCAAATGGGCTAGGGTTTAACCAACAAAGACATAAACTCAGATACTGGGGTTGACTCCAACGCTTGTTGATCTTCATATAAAGCAATCAACTGAGTATATTGTTCTGGAGTAAAATGCGTCATAAATTGTCGATGATATTTAGATTCTAGTAATGGCAAACATTCTTTTCGTCGACGTGGATGTCCTAGTGGATATTCTACGACAACTTCATCGGTTGTTGTGCCATCATTAAAAATAATTTTGACCCCATTTGCTATAGATCGTTTTTCAGGATCGTAATAATCTTTTGTAAAGTTTTTATCTTCAGTGACTTGCATTTTTTTACGAAGGGCGTCGATACGTGGATCGCACGCAAAATGGTCATCATAATGTTCAGCACTGACTTCACCAAACACTAAAGCAACAGCAATCATATATTGTAAACAATGATCTCGATCTGAACGACTGTGCAATTCTTCTGTTTTACTGATAATTCTCACGGCAGGTTCTTGAGTACGAATTTCAATTCGTTCAATGGTATCCCATTTAAGTTTCACTTTTTCGAATAATTTTAATGCGGCTTCGATCGCAGTTTGCGCGTGAAATTCAGCAGGAAATTGTACTTTGAATAAAATATTTTCAATCACGTAGCTGGAAAATTCGCGATTAACTACGAGAGGCTTTCCATCAAAATAAACATCATAAAATCCCCAGCGCTCTGCTGTAAGCACAGTTGGAATTCCCACTTCTCCGCGTAATGCTAATTGTGCTAACCACACAGCACGACTTGTTGCATCACCAGCCGCCCATGATTTCCGACTGGTTGTATTGTGACCATGTCTGTAAGTTCGAAGCGCTTGACCATCCACAAAAGCATGAGAAATTGCATTGGCAATAGTCTCTTTATTACCGCCCGCCATGGCTGTCACTACTGCAGTGGATGCAATTTTAACTAAGATAACGTGATCGAGACCCACACTATTAAAACTATTTTCCAGCGCTAAAATACCCTGGATTTCGTAGGCTTTTATCATCGCAGTGAGAATATCGACCATTAATAATTCGGGCTGACCTTTATCTCGACGTACTCGGCTAACATAGTCACCGACAGATAATATTGCGCCTAAATTATCGGAAGGATGCCCCCATTCTTTTGCTAACCAGGTGTCATTAAAATCCAACCAACGAATTAAAAGACCAATATTAAACGCCGCTTCTACAGGATTTAATTCAAATTTTGTTGCAGGAACACGAACACCATCATCCATAAATTCACTGCCCACAACAGGCCCCATGATACGTTGGCATTCTGGAAAAATTGTGGCCTGACAAGCACATGCTAAGGCATCATATAAACTGAGTCGCGCGGTACTGTATGCTTCTTTAGATTTAATAACAGTATTTGCTACGTATTCAGCGATCTGCATAATTAATGCGTCGAATTCCAATTTCATAATTGCTCCAGCATGAAAAATGTAAAATTACGCTTGCTGCTTTCCGTAATGATTCATAACATAATTATCAACCATTTGGGTGAATTCCGCAGCGATATTTGATCCTCTTAATGTAGCTGCTTTTTCACCATCAACAAAAACGGGAGCGACGGGTTCTTCTCCAGTGCCTGGCAAACTAATTCCAATATTCGCATGTTTACTTTCGCCTGGACCATTTACAATACATCCCATCACGGCCACCGACATCGTTTCGACGCCAGGATAAAGTTGCTTCCAGTAAGGCATTTTAGCGCATAAATGGTTTTGTATATCTTGAGCCAGCTCTCGGAAATAGGCACTCGTTGTTCGTCCACAGCCTGGACAAGCGGTTACCATTGGCATAAAGCTTCGAATGCCCATGGTTTGGAGGATTTCTTGACTGACGCGGACTTCTCTCGTACGTTCTGCACCAGGTTCTGGAGTTAGTGAGGTTCGGATCGTGTCTCCGATTCCTTCTTGAAGTAATACCCCCATTCCAATGCTTGAGGCAACGATACTTTTGCTACCCATTCCGGCCTCAGTTAAGCCTAAATGTAAAGCGTACGAGCATCGGTCCGCTAGCATGCGATAAACAGCGATTAAATCTTGCACTTGGCTAACTTTAGTCGATAAAACGATTTTATTGGCAGGTAATCCTAATTCTTCTGCCATTTGCGCGCTGCCAACAGCAGATTGGACAATGGCTTCATGCATGACTTCTTGAGCTGATTTCGGTTCAGCAGATTTTCCGTTTTCGTCCATCAATTTTGCTAAAATGGCTTTGTCTAAGCTTCCCCAATTGACGCCAATGCGAACGGGTTTGTCGTTGATTAATGCCACTTCGATCATCTGTGCAAATTGCTTGTCTTTTTTCGCACCAAAACCAACGTTGCCGGGATTTATGCGATATTTTGCGAGAGCTTTTGCACAATCAGGGTATTGAGTGAGTAAGGTATGACCGTTGTAGTGGAAATCGCCGATGATGGGTACATGGTATCCAGCAGCTTCAAGTTCTTCACAAATATAAGGGACTTGAGCAGCAGCTTCTTCGTTATTCACGGTAATTCGTACTAGTTCTGATCCTGTATCGGCGAGTGCTTTGATCTGTGTGACTGTACGAGCTCGATCAGCGGTGTCAGTATCTGTCATGGACTGAACGACTACCGGTGCATCACCGCCAACGGTGATATGTGCAATTTTTACAGGGATTGTTGGGCGTCGTTTGATCATGATGTTCTACTCAGTAATTTAAGATGTTTGAGCTTACCAGATTCACGTTAAGAGGGTCAAATTACGCGGATTCTCCGCTGTCGTCGTCGCGAGAATCCAATTGTCTTTTCGCCTAATATAAAACAGGGATTTTCAAGAAATCCTCATGAGTGTGACTGGGCAAGACGACCTTTTCAAGACCGCCGCACACGAATAATCTTTTTCGAGCTCTCAAAATCGGCGTTACAATCCGACTGTAATCAAAAAGAAAACTTAGGTGTTGGACTGTGCAAGACAACCTTTTCAAGACCGCCGTAAATACATCCATGTAGTCTTCGTTCGGACATCCATGTCCTCAACGATCTTGAAAAGGTAGATCTTGCCCAGTCTTCTCAAATCCGTGCTAAATTCTTATTTCGCTGACTCTGGAAAGTTTCCTTAAAAAAGCGAACAGAGTACATCGGTTTAGCGCGTGGCAATAAAATTAAATTACCCTGAGTCGCGTAGGCGAAGAATCCGACTTTCTTGGAGGGAAATAAAGCGCAGCGAGGGGGACCCGAGCGAGCCATTCCCGGAAAGACAGTCGGATTGTAACGCCGACTTTGAGAGCGTGAAAAAATCTATTCGTATGCGGCGATCTTGAAAAGGTCGTCTTGCCCAGTCCAACTCCTAGCGATTTCTTAAAATCCGCGTTTTTTTCTTCGGCGGAAAGTCAGCCGGAATATTGCACCGTTTTTAATATCGAATTTCACGCTTGACCCGGTTAATTTAGAATGTTAGTTTGATGCGGAATATAAATTAAAATACTTAAGGAAATTTAACATGAAAAAAAGTCTCATTATTTCTGTCATCAGTTTTTCCCTGCTTCCGATTGTAAGTTTTGCATTTGATTTCTCAGAAGATTTCAAACAAGAAATCCTCGAAACTCATAATGAATTCCGAGCAAAACATCACGCACCTGCTTTGCAGTGGGACAATGAACTCGCTAATTATGCATATCGTCACGCAAGTCAGTGCAACTTTGTGCATACTCACGGACCTCACGGTGAAAATTTAGCGGCGGGTTACGCTTCTCCAGAAGACGCTATAACTGCGTGGTACAACGAGCAACAATATTTTTCTTACAACAATCCTCATTTTTCGATGACCACTGGCCACTTCACACAGCTCGTTTGGAAATCCACCACAAAAGTAGGTTGTGCTTTAGTTCCGTGTAACGGATCGCGCGGCACACCTGGTCAATACTTAGTTTGCGAATATAGCCCGCCAGGCAATATGATTGCACCTGGCTATTTTTCTCAAAACGTATTACCCGCATTACCTGCTCAAGCCATGAATGATTAGAAAAGAATGATCAAGAGGAAGGGAGCAAAAATCATAGACTTGATCCCTTCTCCTCTCCAAAATTCCAGTTGGCTTTTACTTAATCCTTCCAGCCAATTATTTTTCCCAGTACGGTATTGTCAGCTATGTTAGTCACCGTCAGATTATCCCTGTTTGTCATTTGACCCACTGTGCAAACGAGCTTAGTAAGAGAAAACTTTTATCGAAATTATTGCTCAATACTGATATCCAGTTTTGGCTGAATCTACAACGTGATTACGACATTTGGACTGTCCAGCAACACGGCAATAAACTTCACATAAAGCCACTGGCTAAAGCCGCTTAAGCTCCTCCACTAGCCTGCTATACGCTGAAACACTGAGCTTGAGCCTATCCGTACCCCATTTTGACAGATTTCTGATGCTCTACTACGATTAATAAGTGCTAAAGGGATATGTAAATAACATCTTAGGTCATTTGACTGAGATGAGTTTACGGTAATTAATCAAATCAAAAGGAGTATTGATATGAGTAAGTTAATCGCAAGTTTAATAATGGTTTCTGCAAT
>JAIEPX010000012.1 GCA_019748175.1 Gammaproteobacteria bacterium | reverse complement strand
TATTTCTTGCTGCCATGTTAGTTCTTGCAATCACCTTTATCCCCTGGGCAACCGCCGCGGCCGTACGGCTTGGCTTGAGCTGAATAATTTTAAGACCAGGACCTGAGCTTTTTTTTCTAAATCCGCACTACCGAAGGCTGCCCAAACCTTAATGCTTTCTTAAGGTTTGCCTGATAAAATCAATGGTTGATCTTTTTATCATAAATAATCTAAGACCAATAGGTTAGAATGCTGGGTATGCTATGAATGTTTACGAAGAACTACTAAAGCACTTTGATGAGTCCTTACGGAAAAACCAGCGCGTCGTCAATGCGGTGAGCCAAGGGCCTATAGGTCGACCCGATTCACAATTGCTACTGGGCGAAGAGGGTGAAAAAGCTTGGCATGTGACTACGACCCTCAAAGCACCCAAACAAAAATTCGTGATATTCTCAGATCCCTTTGAATTTCGAAAACCTTCAACCTATGAACCTGAGTTATGGGATGAGTTACTTAGACATCACGGTGTTTACCGATGGCTGGGTAGTCGCATTCCTCTTGATGAATTAAATCCCCATACAGATGTAGAGTCTTTCCGGAATGATGCATCAAAAATGCCTTATGAACGAAAAGAACAAATTATAGAATCACTGAGGCAGCAAGGTCATAATCCCGATCATTATCTTATTATTGATACCCACGATTACTACGAATTTTTGGCAGACTTTACATTGATGATGGCTGAAAGGCGTGGTTATTTCAAAGATGGATTTACTCCTCTTTCTTTAGAAGATTCAATTGTCGTTTATATCAAAGACAATTTTATATTTTCTGGATTAAAGAACATTCCTGGGGTCTACAGTCATTTAACAGCATTATTACCAGCGCATATCCGAGAGGTGCTTGAGAGCCTGCCGCTGGCTTCACACAAATATTTTCCGAATGACTCCTTTAATCTCATGTCTGATGATAATCTGAGTTCAGTATTTGCTAAGAATATTGTTTATGAAAATAGATTTCTGTGGCTTGAATCTCATATGGCCGGAAATGCTGGAAGATTCATATTGCCTCGAATGATCATTGAAAGAGTATGTTTGAATAATAATAGTCATACATGGGACTTGTCTGCTATTGAAGGCTGTGTCAGGGTAGAGTTGTATCAGAATGATATAAATCAAAAAGAACTTAACGTAACACTGCCACTTCAAGTATCAGAAGTACATTTACATAGAGTATATATCACTCCAGCATTAAGAAGTGCAATGCCTGATTCTATCGAAGAACTTCATATTGAACTTAATCAGGAACAAAAGCTTGAAGAAGTAGTCGATATAATAAAAAACTTACCCAATTTAAAAAAATTAAGTATCAAACTAGAACAACCTGTGAATAATGCGGATCTGAGTGTCGTACAGATAACGACTTTAAAGATAGAATCGAGCTCTGAGATCCGTTTAAAAGCAATACCTTCAAGTTTAGAGTCATTATCATGTCACTGTAAGTCTTTAAGAATTCCGAACTTAAGTGAACATCAAAGTCTAAAGAGCGTGAAAATCCAGGGTATCACAGAATTTATTGAATACTTGCCAAATTCTATAGAGTTTATTGAAGTTAGAAATCACAGTGATCGTGTTCAGCCAAGAGAGATATCCTTTAAAAAATTTATTAAGCTTAAATTTTTAGCGTTGATAGATTGTCGAACGATTAAGAGCCTAAAAGGTTTATCGAATACTTTAGAGGGTTTATGCGTAATCAAGTGTAACTCCATGGATAGGCTAAGTTTAAAAGGTCTTAACAATTTAAAAATCCTGGATTTGGCTCATTTAGGAAAAGATTTAAGAATTTACAGTGATGATTCACTGTCCTCGGTTCGGTATTTCAGTGCCATTGAGATTCATAGTGCTCAGTCTTTTACGGATGAAGAAATAAGAAAAGCTGGAATTAGTCAGTTATTTCAAAATAAGGAGTTTAAGAAAGTAGAGGATATTGCAAGAACGCTTACTTCTTGTTATCAGATTGTCATGTCAACAGTAAATTCAAACTCAATATCTTTGCCAAGTAAACCTCTTGACGCGATTACATTGAAATCGAAATTAATTACTGATATGTCTGGCCAGGTTATTGAGGCAATTTTAATCGATGAATCAATGCTGATGGATGAAAGCTACTACCCACCATGTGTAGAAACATTAGTTGTTAGAAAAAGCCTGGCGTGGAAATTCGATTTAGATTGTAGAAAGTTTTATCAGCTAGAAGAGTTGATACTAGAAGATGTAAAAGGATTGGTTGTAGTGAAAAACTTACCAAGAAGCCTTAAACGTCTTACTTTCATAAATTGTAAAGATTTGTTAGCTATTGATTTTGAAGGAATAAAACAGTTAGATACTTTGATTCTTAAAAATCTTAATTATGAACTTACTATAGTTAATATTGAAAACATAAAAAGTGTAGGGCATCTTGAGATAGAAAATTCATGCGATAGAACATATGAATTATTGAATTTAATTTCAGGCTTAGAAGAATGTAGAGAATTGATTATTCGAAATGAGAAACGAATAAGCATGATTCAATTGCCAAAACGATGTGCATCTATTTCATTTGAGCACTGTTCTAAAGTAATGGCTCTTGATTTCGAATCTGTTGCACTATTACAGAACCTAAAAATTGAATACTGTCATGAGTTAGCAGCTGTTCGCAATTTGCCTCTAAGCTTAGAAAGTTTGATTATACAATTTAATTATAGTTTCGATAGTCGCAGTCTTCAAAATCTAGCAGATTTACCTCTGCTTACAGAAGCTACCTTGTATTTAAATGGCCCTGAGGTCAGATCAGATTTAGATTTTAATGCAGACCTATCAGATCTTACTAATAAAAAATTAGATAAATTAATCGAAAATAAAAAACTGGAAGTAGAGTCTAATGATGCTAATAATCTTATGGGTGTTATCCCTGACGTTAATAGTTCTGACGGCTCGAGAGACTTGCTATCTGCGACGGTGCTAAAACTAAACGGGTTGTTTCTTCGTGGACAATATTTCGTGCCTAATTTCTCACAGTTTACGGCTTTAAAATCTCTTTCATTAACCGGAATGTGTCTGAAGGACGTTGATAGAATACCAAAACAAATAAAAGCTCTGCGCTTAAAAGAATTTTACCTTCCCTCAAAAGACATTGACTTATCCAGTCTACCTAGATTAAAAAAAATTAAGTTAGTAAAAAATCAATCGAATGTGAGCATAATAGCTAAACCTTCAAATGATTTAGAGGTGGCTATTTCGAATCTTGAGGGCACAGTCAAAATCAATTGTGGAAAATGTCAAAAATTCGATGTCAAGGTTAACCAAGATTTCGTGCTGTTTATGGATTTATCATTGTCGGAAACAGAAATATCAGTGCACTCTGAAGATTCAGTTACAACTATCTCAGGATTACCTTCTGTCGTAAAGAATTTGCTATTCAGCAAAACATTAAGCGGCAATGATCGATATCGTGTCGATTTTAGTGGTGTTTCTAAAGTGGAAGAGCTTTCTATTGGCCCTAATCTATTAAAGAATGTTGTATTTTTAAATGTCTCTAAAGATCTCACTGTCGACGGTTTAGGAATTGTTGATTCGCCTGAGTATAAACATGCGCCCTTAACTGATGAATTTAAGGAATTCATTAGTACTGTGCAGATTCGTTCAATTAAGATCTCTGATTTGAGTTATGTATCTGGATTAAAATTCAATCCTAAAACTGAATTAATTGAGATATCTAAATGTTCAGATATGGATGAAATGAACTTTGAAGGCTGTAACAATCTTCAATCATTAATGATTAAAAAATCAGATTTGAGAGAGGTTCGAGCATTACCGCAATCTCTGACGCAATTAATATTAAGAGAAAATAGTGACTTAACAGAGCCGTCATTAAAGGGGCTCTCAAACTTATTTAAAATTAATTTATTTTCAAATAAATCTGTGGCTGTTCAGCTTATGAAAACTGATAGTGCTGCTAAGGATCCTAGAGCATCTTTTTTAGATCCTAATGATATACATCGTACTTCTCTAAGTATTCATAGTAGAATCTGGGATGGTGATTGGGAAATGCCTGATATTGCTCGATATTCTAAACTGCAAAAGCTTGAAATCAATAGGATGATACTATTTCGTGAACTAGATCATTTGCCGGTTAAAATAACTTCGCTAGTGCTAAATAGTTGTTATTTTAGAGGGGGCTCTCTTGATTTGAGTCGATTTAAAAATTTAGAAACAATAGATTTATCTAACTTGATTAATGTGCATACTATCATAGGATTTCCATCAAAATTAAAAAAACTTGTCATTAAAAACTGTTCTGAACTTTCTTTTTTAGACTTAAAAAATATATCTGAAGTTATGGATTTATCTATAGGATATGCTGATGATCAAATAACAGATGTGCGTTTTAATGCTGATTTATCTGTGGATTCACTTTGGGTAAATCCTATGGCGTGCAAGTCCCTAGCAGGATTGATACGGTCTTTGAATATTTATAAAGTCCATCTCAATGCAATGATAGATGAGCCATTATTGTTGTCAGGGGTTGAAGATAAAATCACGAGCATTAATATAGCCTCTAATAGAGAAGTTAGTGGTGAAATATCTTTCAACGCATTTGCTCTACTAAGACGATTAACAATTTCTCACTCCAATCGTATTACAGCAATCACTGATTTGCCTAGATCAATTAGATCGATAGAACTCATGGGAAATACAAATCTTAAAATGCCTGATTTAGATGAACTTTTAGATACTCTAGAGCATGTAAAAATAGTGAGTTGTGATTTAATAAATGCTGAGTATGCTCGATATCTTTCGCAACGATATCCTGTGCCTGAATATAATGGTCGATCATCATTGCTGTCAAGTTCTGCATCTAGTAGTGCTGCGGACGAACCAATGCAAATTACTTTGGATTCACTTAGAAACGATCGAGATAAAATACAAAATCGAGAAAAAGTAGAAAAGCGACGGGAGTCTTTCCAGGCCTATGTAGATGAAGTACTAAAAGAGAACGAGGAGTATGAAGAAGCCCACTCTTTTGGATCTATGCAGGGTGGGTCAGGAGTGTCTGATAGACACGAATATAATACAATGAAAATAAAGGGTTCCACAGTCTATTCACCCGATTCCAAAACAGGTTTTGTCACGCATTTTCATGATAATAGTCAATACGGTGCGGGTAATGAGCAAGATAATTTTTTAATGGTTTATGATAAACGGGGTTTATTGATTAATAATTATTTCCGTTCGTGTGCTTATAATACCGTAGTATGTGATGTTAAACGCCGTGAGCTTTATTTTTGTTACCAGCCCAAAGAAGCTCGTAGAATTCCTTTGGTTCAATATAAAAATTGTAATCGTTTTGAGAATGACACTCTTCATGATTTAAAACGTTATGTGAATCAACATCCAAAGTGGGCAATGGCTTTCGCAGATTTTGAAATAAAACCCGCTCAAGAGATCACATTGGTTACTACACCCATTTTATATCCTCCTGATCAACTCGTTCTTTTCTGTAATGAGGCAAAGGATTTGGATTTGATATTTGATCCTGTAGAACGTAAGGTGAGTGTTGCATTAAAATCGGGCATGTCAACCAAACATATACAAATAGCCTATCGATTTGATATTCAAGAACATTACTTACTAGAAAATTTTAACGATGACTTGAAGCTATGTCTTTCGCCAAAACCTCTTTTAAAAGATGATTTAATGAGTGAATTAAGAGATGTGATTGAAGGTGTGGATGAATTGCGAGTTTTGAATAGACCCGATGTTGAGTTGCGAGAGAAGTTAGCGTGTTTGTTTGAGTTTTGCAAAAATTTTAATCAAGAAGAGACTCCAGATAATGAGTCCGGTAACACGCTGGATATCCTATTTTCTCAAATAAAAAATTCTAGAGGTGTTTGTAGGCATCGCTCTGAAGTATTTATGCTCTTGTGTCATTATTTGAATATCCCATTTACGATGTTCGCCAACGGAAAGCATATGTTTGGAGAGCTACTATTTTATACTAAATCGGGATTCGTCCGGTACGGTGTGTGTAGTGGCGGTGGAGTGGTTTTGGATTTAGTGAAGAAGTCCGACGCTCTTGAACCTGTAAATCCGTTTATTAAATTGATTTCTGAACGTGAGCAAAATCAGGATTGCCATAATAATGCAGGAAATGTGGCTGCCTCAGAGGCGCCCAAGGATAAAGAGGAGCTTAATGATAATACACTAAGTTCAGCAGTGTTAGCAGAAGCTGCCGAAGCAAGAGCGCGTGAAGAGGAAGCAAAACTTAAAGCAGAAGCAGCCGAGAGAGAACGCCAAGAGGCAGAAAGAAAAGCACAAGAAGAAGCCGAAGCAAGAGCGCGTGAAGAGGAAGCAAAACTTACAGCAGAAACAGCCGAGAGAGAACGCCAAGAGGCAGAAAGAAAAGCACAAGAAGAAGTTGAAGCAAGAGCCCGTGAAGAGGAAGCAAGGCTTAAAGCAGAAGCAGCCCAGAGAGAGCGCCAAGAGGCAGAAAGCAAAGCACAAGAAGAAGCTGAAGCAAGAGCCCGTGAAGAGGAAGAAAGGCTTCAAGCAGTAACAGTCGAGAAAGAACACGAAGAAGTAGAAAGAAAAGCTAGAGAAGAATCAGATGCCAAAGCGCGTGAAAAGGCAGAAAGAAAGCTCAAAGAAGTTGCAGAAGCTGAAGTCAGAAGAATTGCTGAAGAAAAAGCAAGAGAAGCGGCTGATCCATTTCCAGCTGTGAAAATCATAACCTCAATAGTATCTTTACTTTCTAGGGATGCTCCACATGCTCCATTATTACGTTTACCGAATAATTTAGATCCTATTAAAGTATTTGCAGGCATACGGTCTGAAATTTTAAGTTGCCAAAATTTAGATTGGCCTGCCAATATTCTGTACGTTCATAATCCCTCTGATCTCAGACGGTATGTGAAGTCCATTAAAATAGCGGACGGTAATAGAGGTTTTGTAGAAGGGCCATTGAGAGAATTACTCAAAACGGGTGGTATGGTTGTTATTAATTGGACTGATTTTACGAAGCATCAAAAAAAGAGTTATATGTCCATGCTGGAGCCGGGTGGAAATTTAATGGGACATTCTGTCTGTGCTTCTCTCAAAATCATAAGTCTTATTCAGGATAAGTTTAGAACAGGACCTAGGGCTTTTTTCTCACGAACGACACCATTTTTATTAACTCAATCGTATAAACCACAAATAATTTCTCCTGAGCAAAATTCGGCTAGCCAAGATACTATTGTGGTTGATTTATACGAAATGCCCAATTGGCGCGAGCGATTATTTGGAGAAATTTTCGTTGATGCAGATGGCTACCATGTAAGTGAAAATGGTGCATTAAGAAGAGCTGTGAATGAGAAGAAAAATTTACGTCTAGTTAATTGCCCTGATACTCCAAATTTCAATACTTTTTTGAATCGATTACGATCAGAGAGACGAATTTTTGTCAATGCTCAATTTTTTGAACTGCCCGATTCTTGTGTGATTCAAACAGTGAAAAAAGAGCATGCGCTGAAAAATGATAATATCACCGTTAAATCTAGACCAGATGATCAATCACCTTTGGGCATTTTTTGTAACGCTAATAATTTATACGAGTGTTTTCATCGAGAGGTGGTTGATACAGAAAAACGAATGCGTACGGCAACGTTGCCGTGGTTTGCTACAGAAGAAAATCAATTTTATATTACTGAACGCATCACGCGCGAAGAATGGACAGAATTATTAGATCGACATCAAGATTTTCCTCAGCGACCCCTCACGTTTACGTTATTACCGGGTGGTGAAATTGAAGGGGTGGCGATTTACACTGGTGAGCAGAATGCGATTACTGAAACGAGCAGGCTAGTTTTTTCTAACGACCCGGATCTCTACGTCAATCAGTTAAAAGCTGAACTTTTACCCAAAGCCATTATTGTCGATGTAAATCCACAAATGAGTTATCAGGAATTAATGGCCAAGCTCGATGATCGACGTGATGAACAAGGTAAAGTTGAGTTTGAGTACGAGCCTTTTGTCGTGATGAATGATCTGATTAGAGGAAAAACCATTATTTTAAACGGCGCGATGAGCTTATTGCTTTATCAACAACTGTTGCCATTTTTATATCCCGATCTAGCACGATTTAATCAAAATGGAAAATCGGCTGAGCTAAAAGGTCAGTTGATTTGTGTAATGCCTTTGGAATATCAAGACCAATATCTGTATCAGCAAATACAAGTACAGCAGTATCATTTTACTGACTACACCGAATTGTTACCCTTTGAAGATCGTGATTTGGCCAATAAAATTAAATTCCTTTTTGACTGCGCTGGTCGATTAAATCATCGAGGACTGGGTCAACCGCCTGTTCCTGCATTAACATATCGTCGTCTCACATCCATGATTACACGATTAAATGATGAGAGTCTTCAATCAGTTCATCCAGAAAACCCTATCAAAGGATTATTTCATTATGATTATCCGAAAAGTTCGGATAATTTTGCCTTTTTGTCTGTGATCGCGAAAATTTTGTTTGCTCCCAAAAGAAGTGATAAGCAGGTCCATAGTCTGAAATGGTCGCGATTAAGAAAAGCCAAAAAGATCGAGTCAAAAGAAGATTTAGCGAATCATATTTGGAAAGCGTTGAATTGTTGTTATGGTCAAACTCTTCGAGAGTTACTCGGGGATTCTTTAGAAAAAAGTGTTCAATACAAAACCGGAAAACCACACTTAAACGATAGTGTACTTATCGAAAAAGTATTTAACTTGCTACAAAGTCCGATCGCCAAAGAGAACGTTGAATCTCTTGCTAATGAGCATAAACCAACACAGCAATTGCAGACTTTATTTTATAATCCAAATACGCGTGCGATTTTCTTAAAAAGCACACCAGGGACGGGTAAATCGTATCAAACACGGCAATTGCGTGCACAATTGCCTGATGGGCATTATTTTAAAGGTCTTATTCAGCTGGAGGCTTGTTTATCGGCAATACCCGTGAATGATAAACCCATTGTAAATAATCCCGATGAAGTGAATATGGAAGAGCCAGGTACTTTGGATGTGTTTAAAGGATTCCTGCGAGGTACCGGGCCAGGGCACTATCGAGGCAAATATTATAAGAGTACACCACAGTTTAAAGTCGTTGGTAGTGGAAACCCTGAAACGTATGCGAATCGTTTTTTCCATGCCTTTATTCAAGAATATGCTGAAACTGTTTTATTTGAGATGCCTCATGAAGAATGGTTGAGAAAAAATATTATTGATACTGAATTGTTGGAACTTAATTTGATGCAAGATGCGGCGAATCACGTCGCTGAAAAATTACTGTGGTCATTTTATCATGTTAAAAATTATGAACCCCATTGTGAGATTTCACTGCGCGATTTAAGATCTTTAGTGCAACGTTTTATTGTTGCTTATAAAGCCAATGGAAATATTCTTGAATCAGTGAAACGAGCCCAATGGCATGAATTTGGTTTAATGATTCGCGACTTACAACAACGAGAAGCCTATCAAAAGGCAGTTGAATGGAAAAATCAAAACGAACAATTGCAGATTAAAGAAGTAGGAAATTTATTTATTCCTTCAACGAAATTGCCATTAGTTGAAATTATAGAAGAAGATCTTGCGGTTTGTGCACTTGCGGCAAAGAAAAAGTGTACTTATCGTCGAGGAATACTACTTGAAGGGCCTTCAGGTATTGGTAAATCGAGTTTATATAAAGCTTTGTTAGAACAGCAAGGCTTTGGCAAAGATCATGCTGATCCTCAAAAACGTTATTATGAAATCTCCTTGGATGAAGGTGATGAAGCCGCGCGCTTAGTGATCAGAGCGTTATGTGATGGATCGAAAATTATTTTAGATGAAATTGATACGCGCATAGAAAAATTGCTGATTGCGTTGATGGAAGGCGAATTGCCGGAAGATCCTGACCTGGTTGCATTAATACATGAAGTCGTAGGAGAGCAGTTTGAGGTAAATCCCAGCGGTTTTGTGATGGCTTCGCAAAATCCAGGGGAAGTTATCTCGTTGGCGTTGATGAATCGATTTCATTATATCCAAGCATGTGATTACACCAATGAAGAATGGATGGCGATCTTGAAAGAAGCCCGAATTCAAAAACCAGAGTATGTGTTGGAGAAATTCAATGAAGCCTGTAAACGAGATCCGACTAATTATAATCCTAGAAAGATGTTTGAATGGATGAGAAAAGAAATTGATAAGGCACCTCAAGAATCTAAAGTTTCAGATTCTCAGCAGACTCAAGTTAGTGGGATAACTCCTGATTTATTGCACTGAAGTAACACTGTTTTTCACTGCATAAGTTGCGTTGAGCCCTGAGCAATCACCTTCGACTCTACTCACAAAATTTAATAATAAATTGGCAATTTTATACGCTCAAATTAAGCATTTAACACAATTAAATCACCATTTATCGACTTGTAAATCCTCTAAAATGTACTAAAATTAGAATAGGTGGTGTTGTATATGCGTAGCGTCATGAGTATAGTCAATACGATTGCGGTGGTCTTGGTAGTTGTAGGTGCCCTTAATTGGGGTCTTGTCGGGGCTTTTCAATATAATCTCGTCGAGGTTTTATTTGGAGCCGGCATGATTACGAAAGGAGTCTACATTGCCGTGGGCGTGGCTGCAGTTGTTTTGATCGTTCAGAAGTTCTTTATGAAACACACGGAATGAGTTTCATTATGAGATATAGGGAGTGTATAAGGAAAGACGATTAACAGAGTATGGAAATGCTGGAGGGGCTCCGATCTGCTCGACGGAGCCCCTTTTTTATGGGGTCCGGTCTAACATTGAACCTAGGTTCTGCACCTTAGGACCTCTCGCTACGATCTCAACTGCAGAATCTAGGTTGATACCGGCTCGAAGTTCATTTTGACCCGCCCCCATCTTGCTTACCCTACCCCCTTACCTCTAGGGCTAATTTATGGCAAAATCAATGCTTTCACGGCCTTAGAAGAGAAAAGTTTGAAGCAATTAGCGTCTCCCCGAGAGTTTTACCGAATCAGTGGATACTGCCTGCCTTGGCTGTGGATAATTTTTGCTGCGGCATTTATTTTCGGAGTATTCGATGGCCTCTGGTTAGCGCCAGGGGATTATCAGCAAGGTCACGGCTATAGGATCATGTTTGTGCATGTACCAGCGGCGATGTTGTCATTAGGCGTTTATTGTTTGATGGCAGGGAATGCCCTGGTTTATTTAGTTTGGAAGATTAAATTAGCTGATGTAATCGCTGCGGTGAGTGCACCGTTGGGTGCATTATTTACTGCATTAGCATTACTAACGGGTGCGCTATGGGGTAAACCCATGTGGGGTACGTGGTGGATTTGGGACGCGCGTTTAACATCCGAATTAATTTTACTCTTTCTGTATTTTGGTGTTATAGGTTTACGTTCAGCGATTCCCGATCAAGATCGGGCATCAAAAGCGACGAGCATTCTTTTATTAGTCGGTGTAATCGATTTACCGATCATTCATTATTCAGTGTATTGGTGGAATACGTTACATCAACAATCAACGTTGTTAAAACTGGGATCTCCGTCAATCGCACCTAGCATGTTATATCCGTTGTTAGCAATGATTATTGCTTTTAGTTCGTATTTTGCAGCGGTATTGTTGATGAGTGTACGAAATGAATTACTTAGACGTGAACGTCACACTCATTGGGTTGGACAGGTACTTAAAGGTTAAAGAGTAGTGTTAAAGAAAATAATTTTGGAGTATTAGAAATGTCATCTTCATTTCAATCATGGTATGAATTTCTCACAATGGGTGGTCACGGAGTTTACGTGTGGAGCGCTTATGGTGCTTTGTTCGTGAGTTTTATAGCAGGTGTTTTAGTAACGCGAAGACAGCGAAAATTATTAATAAAGAGTTTTTTGAATAATGAAACCGCAGCGTAAACGTCGGCTAATTACAGTGGGAATTATGCTTTTTGGACTCTCATTGGCAGCAGGATTAGTATTGTATGCGTTACGATCTAATATCAATTTATATTTTACACCCAGTCAAGTTGATCCTGTCGCAATGCAAAATTTACCTCAATTTCGGATGGGCGGTATGGTAGAAAAAGGGACAGTAAGTCATGATAAAACAGGATTAGGCGTGCATTTTCGATTAACAGATTATTCTAAAGCAGTTTGGGTGCATTATGATGGAATTTTGCCTGCGTTATTTCGCGAAGGCCAGGGATTAGTGGTGCAGGGGCATATGAATGCTTCTGGAGATTTTATTGCTAATCAGGTTCTCGCAAAACACGATGAAAATTATAGACCCCCTGCAATTAAAAAAATGAGTGAAGGCAAAATATGATTCCAGAAATCGGACATTTTTCACTTATTCTGGCTTTGGTTGTGGCAATTATCCAAGTAGTTGTACCGGGTTCGGGGCTGATTTTTCAGCGTGAAGATTTATTGAGCGTTGCTCGTCGAACGGCCTATGCTCAATGTTTATTTGTTGTAATCAGTTTTGCAACATTAGCGACTAGTTTTTTACTCAATGATTTTAGTGTCGCTTATGTTGCGCAGAATTCAAACAGTAAATTGCCACACATTTATCAATTTTGTGCAGTGTGGGGCAGTCACGAAGGTTCTTTATTATTGTGGGTAACGTTATTAGGTGCATGGACAGCCGCAGTAGCATTTTTTAGTCGATCATTGCCTCTCGATTTTTTAGCGCGTGTATTAATTGTTTTAGCTTTAGTGGCCATTGGGTTTTATTTGCTGATATTAATGACATCAAATCCATTTGAGCGTCTATTACCGATTCCCCCCACGGATGGTCGTGATCTTAATTCATTATTACAAGATCCGGGTTTAGTTTCTCATCCTCCACTATTGTATTTAGGTTATGTGGGATTTTCAGTCGCATTCGCGTTTTCCATTGCAGCATTGTGGCGTGGAGGACTTGATGCGGATTGGGCAGCGTGGACTAGACCGTGGACATTATTAGCCTGGAGTTTTTTAACAATAGGCGTCACTTTAGGCAGTGCGTGGGCCTATCGAGTATTAGGGTGGGGTGGCTTTTGGTTTTGGGATCCCGTCGAAAATGCTTCGATCATGCCGTGGATCGCTGGAACAGCCTTAATTCATTCTTTGATGGTGTCAGCACGACGAAATACGTTTAAAGCGTGGACGGCGTTGTTAGCAATTGCTGCATTTTCTTTCAGTTTAATTGGAACATTTTTAGTGCGGTCAGGTGTTTTGATTTCTGTTCATGCGTTTGCCGTTGATAGTGCACGTGGAAGTTTTATTTTATTATTTTTAGCAGTCGTCATTGGAGGCTCATTATTATTGTATGCATGGCGCGGGCAAGCGATTCGAAATGAAGGGACTTTTACCTTATGGTCACGTGAAACCTTAATTTTGTCAGGCAATATTTTACTCACTTCAATCGTCCTGACAGTGTTATTAGGAACCGTTTATCCACTCATCATTGATGCGTTGGGTTTAGGAAAATTATCCGTTGGTCCTCCGTATTTTAATACTGTTTTATGGCCAATGTTGATACCACTTCTTTTTCTCGTTGGAATTGGGCCTCTTTTTCATTGGCAACAAAATGACATGAATCTGCTGTGGAAACGTTTGCGCTGGACATTTTTACTATCGCTTTCACTCGGTATTTTATTACCCAAGTTGATAACTGGACAGTGGTCATTGACAGTGGTCATTGGAGTGAGTGCGGCGCTGTGGATAATGTTGGCGACTCTACAAGGTTGGAGTGTCCGTAATGCAATAGGTGGTCGAACTATACGTAAATTAACGCCCGGTTATTTAGGTATGACATTGGCTCATCTGGGAGTTGCCGTGACAGTGCTTGGCATTATTTTAAGTACAGCCTATGGTGAGCAGAGAGAAGTGCGTTTGAAAGAAAAAGAAAATACGACGCTGAGCGGATACCAATTTATTTTTGATAGCATTCAGCAATATTCCGGTCCCAATTTTGAAGCGACTCAGGGAAATATCACAATAAAACAGTTAGATAAAAAAATCATTAGTTTAAAACCGGAAGTTCGTTATTACCCTGTGCAGGATAATGCTCAACCCAAAAGCGCCATTTGCGCAACTTTCTGGCGTGATATTTACGTTGTTTTGGGACGACCTTTAGATAAAGAGAGTTGGTCATTCCGATTTTATGTGAAACCTTTTGTTCGATGGATTTGGGCGGGTGGGGCCATGATGATGTTGGGTGGGCTTTTTGCAGCGTATGCTCGCGCACGTGTTTTGAGGAAACCACAATGATCACCTTATTCAGAATCACTCGTTTCGCAATACCATTGTTAGTGTTTATGATATTAGTACTGTTTTTTTGGAAAGGTCTCGGTGCTGATCCTCGAAAAATACCTTCGGCTCTGATTAATCAAGCTATGCCCGAATTTTCTTTGCCATCGTTAGAAAATTCTTCTGAAAAAATAAACAAATCTTTGTTTAAAGGACAGCTCTCTATTTTACACGTATGGGCAACGTGGTGTAGTACCTGTAAAAGTGAACATCCATTTTGGGTCGATATCGCAAGAAATGAAAAAATTCCGGTATATGGATTGCTCTATAAAGATGCACAGTATTCAGCTCAGGCATGGTTAAAAGCGCATCAAAACCCGTATAAAAAAATTATTGAAGATGATTCTGGGCGTTTGGCCATGGATTTAGGTGTTTACGGCACACCTGAAACTTTTTTGATCGATGCCGATGGCATTATTCGCTATAAGATATCGGGTCCAGTTAATGAGCGCGTATGGTCGCAAGAAATCGTTCCTCGGATAACATTATTGAGAAAAAATCGTGATTAAGAATCTGTTGTTGCCATTATTTTTAATTATCTGGATTTTACCTGTCATTGCAGGCGATGATCTTTATCCTTTTGCATCAACTATTCAAAAAAATCAATTTACAAAATTGACTCAGGAAGTTCGCTGTTTAGTCTGTCAAAATCAAGCCATTTCGGATTCCAATGCACCGTTTGCTGCTGATTTACGCTCAGAAATCTATCGCTTAATTATTCAAAATAAAACGAATGAGGAAATTAAACAACATTTGACTCAGCGTTATGGTGAATATGTACTTTTAGAGCCCTCCGTGGCAAAGCAAACGTGGATACTCTGGGCAAGTCCAATAATTCTCTTAATTGTTGGAATGATAGTATTGTCTAGCACAGTGAGAAAAAGTAAATGATATTTTGGATTGGCATAATTTTTTTAATCACTACAGCGTTTGGAATTATTCTTTGGCCTTTTTCACGAACTTTATTTTCATCAAAAAACTTTTTAATCCTTATAGGTATCGTAGTGTTTATCCCAGCTTTGTCGGGACTATTGTATTACTTTTGGGGTGGATATGACCGAGTTCAACAAGCGGCTTTAGTACAATCACGAATGGCTGAGATGGGTGATGATATAAAAGGCAAGGCATCTCGCGAAAAATTGATTCATGAGTTTGAGGCGCATCTCGAACAGAACCCTCAGAGCGCAAAAGGGTGGTATTTAGTCGGGAAATTATATTTGCACGATCAGCGTACAGAAGAGGCTGTTAAAGCTCTTCAAAAGTCCTACAAGCTTAATCGTGTGGATGTGGATACCCTCCTGGCATTGGCTCAGGCCTTGTTTATACAGCATCACAATAGCTTGAATCCGGAGGCACATGCCCTATTGCTAGAAGTCCTGAAAAAGGCTCCTGAGTCACCCGTTGCATTGACTCTATTAGGTACTGACGCGTATAATAAGCATCAATATAATCAAGCACTTAGCTATTTTGAGAAGCTCTTGCCATACTACTCACCTGAAAGTGAGGATGGTGCAAAGCTGCTCGAAATAATAGCTCAAGCTCAGAAGGTAGTAAAAGAGAATGCAAGGTAAACAAAGCGAATCAGAACAACACAATTCCTCATCTTTAGCAGAGTTAAATCGCTTTGAAGAGAAGGTCAGAAATGCAGTTTTCAAAGATATAAAAGAATTTAAACAATTACTGTATCACTGTTTACATTTTGAGCTCACTGCAAATCAGACAAGTCGAATGCTTGTCGTGTGCAGATCATACGAACGAATGCATATAAAAGTACCTTTGCGACTCTGTAGAAATAGGAAAGAGATTGCAGTCCCACAAACTTATACTGGTACTTTAGGAGAAACAGCTAAAGTAGCAACGTTATTAGGTGTCGTTCAATATTTAGGTGCTGGTATACAACAGGATGATGCACGGGCAAAGCATTATTTTGAACTTGCAGTTTCATTGAGTCAAAAAGATGCATGGCTTTTTCTTGGAATTATGGCGCGTAAAGGGCACGGACAGCACGAAGGTAAGCCTAATTTTTCTTTTGCTTGGGACTGTTTTGAAAAAGCGTTAATTGATGATTACAACCCTGAGGCACACTTTCAACAAGTTGAAATGTTTTTAAATAATGAAGTGAGTAAAGCTCGATTAAAGAGTACAAGACATTCTGGTTATTCTGCTGTTAAAGGGATACTTCTAAAAGGCTTTGAAGAGAGCGATAGTTTGGGTATTAATTTAGGTCTTAAAAGACAGATAGATATTAAAAAATTGATCACTGCGATAGAGCTACTTGAAGCTGAGTTAAATTCGAATAATGGTGAAGATGATAGCGCAACTAAAAGCCTATTTGATAATAAATACCAAGAAGTCAAAACAACACAGATCAAGATAGACGTAAAGGGTGTTGCAGTTCTAGGAGATCCATTTGGGTTGGTCAATGTTGCAGAAAAAAGAATTAAAGCGCTCGCACCTGACAATGACAACATCAAAATAGCTGCTCAATTATTACATAGAGCTTATTTGACCTGTCATAGACTTCGTAAAGAACATTTATGTGATGTTATAAAAGCACAATTTTACAATTTAATGTCTAATTCAGCAATCCAAAAAAATGATCACTATGGATTTATTTTATATTACTATGGCGTTGCTATCAGTCCTGATTTTTTGAAAGAGCAGAGCGCAGAAATAGGATTTGATGCTCTAATTCGTTTCTATCTTCTTCATGATCATTTCACAGCGCGCCGAGTTAGAATGCAATGGGTTTTATCCCTGGTTGATTCGAAAATTCCAGAACAATTTTCATTGTTAGGAAAATCGTTAAGAAGAAGAGAAGAATTAAAATGCTTTTTATATGAGTTGGGAAAACTGGCCATAGAAGCAATGGATGATTCTTTAGAGCTAGCAGATCAACTTGAAGGGTCAGAGAAAGATAAAGTTATTGTTGAGGCAAAAAGTTTTTGGCAGTTTGCAGATGACATACGAGTTGAGCTTCAATTGGGTGAGTCTCAAGCCCCAAAGAAACAAGGAAGTTCTGCTGAAAAAGATAAGAAAGATCAGGTCAGTGATCAAATAGGCCCGTTCCATTCTCAAAAATTGTTATTGTACTACCGCGGAATATTACAACCTCGAATTAATAGTTTGCTACAGAGGATAATTAACGCGCCAGTGTGCTATAGTGGGTTTTCAACGGTTCTTCAATTTTTTATGGGTTCAGTTAGTGGAAGTCATCAGCTCGAATTACCTCAAAATGCAGAGTTAGCCTATTATTTGTACAGGACTCTGCAACAATGCGAGTTATTTCACATAATACAAGAAAAACAAACCGTAAGCGGTTATCAACGACAAAAATTAATATATTATTTGGTGGTCTTGAGCGCTGTTCCAGATGAAGCAAGAAATGAATCTATACAGAGTGAAATTACATCATTATGTAATGACATAAATTCGGTTTCATTACAACCGTATTCAGTGTTCACTATTCTTAAAGGTGTTTTAAATTGTCGAGATGATTTTTTAAAAAAGCTTCAAGAGTTTTATGATTTTTGTAGGCTTAAAGAATACTCTTACGCACACTCGCTTGTTCAGCAGTCTGATCAATTTATTATATTTCGCGAAAATAGACTTTTCATCGATGCAATCTCAAACGCTATCAAAGAATTTGAATCTTTTGAAAATCAACCGAGTCAAATCAACTTTTTCTCATCAACATACGGGTTGGACAGCGAATACGCAGATGAAGTGAGCAAAGCAAAAGATCTTTTGAGACGATGCGAGCTGAGTATTTTCAGCAAAGTAAGAATGGCTCGTGAAATTTTTGAATTTATCGATAAAAGACCTGCAAATGTCTTTTCAGCAAAATTTCTTGAAATTTTCATTGGTATACTAGTCACTCAGTTGAACTATCCTGTGAAACTGAAGTCTTTAACTCTCGATAATGCCCTTAGTGTCTTCCGTTCACTGTTTGAGGCAGACCAATTACCTAGTGATATTAATAGCGTGAGTGATTTTTCTTTGTGAAGGATTTTGGGTGTTGGAGAGCACTGTGCTATTATATTACTGTTAACTTAGTGAGGGATAACTGTTAATGAAAGATATCTTAATGCTCGATACATTATTTTCAAGCGAAGAACTCATGATTCGTGATGCCGTTCGTCGTTTTGTGACCGAAGTTGCGGAACCATTGTTAGCGCCTGCCAATGAATCTGCGCATTTTCCTCACGAATTGATCGCTAAAATGGCAGCTCTTGGAATCTTTGGGATGCGACTACCGGAATCGGTTGGTGGCTCTAACGCAAGCGCTTATAGTTATGGTTTAGTTTGTCAGGAACTAGAGCGGGGGGATAGCGCACTGCGAAGTTTTGCTTCAGTACAAAGTTCCTTATGTATGTATCCTATTTATCGCTTTGGATCAGAAGAACAGCAGCAAAAATGGCTGCCGTGTATGGCCAAAGGTGAGGTGATTGGCTGTTTTGGACTTACAGAGCCTGATTCGGGTTCTGATCCTAGCAGTATGAAAACCCATGCAAAACGATCAAATAATGGTTGGGTATTAAACGGATCCAAAATGTGGATCACGAATGCGCCTCTAGCGCACTTAGCATTAATTTGGGCACATACCTCTGATGGAATTCGAGGATTTTTAGTTGAAACCGATCGTGAAGGTATTGCTTGTTCTGAGATGAAGCATAAATTTTCTTTGCGAGCTTCCAGTACCGGTGAAATTAGTTTGAATGATTGCTGGATTCCGGAAGAAAATATGTTGCCGGGTACAGAAAAAGGATTGAGTTGTGCTTTAAGCTGTCTCAACCAAGCGAGATTTGGAATTTCATGGGGAGTCATTGGAGCTGCAGAAAGTTGTTTCGACACCGCAAGCAATTATTTAGCCGAGCGAAATCAATTTGCCAAACCTTTAGCCTCATATCAATTAATTCAAAAAGATTTAGTTGATATATATAACGAAATAATTAAAGCAAAATGTTTAAATATTCAATTGGGTCGTTTAATGAATGTCGGCGAAGCAACGCCAGAAATGATTTCACTTGCGAAAATGAATAATTGTCGTGAAGCACTTCGAATTGCGAGAATGGCCCGCAATTTAATGGGCGCCAATGGAATTAGTACTGAATATCCTGTGATGCGCCATGTTGTCAATCTAGAATCGGTATTTACCTATGAAGGTACGGATAATATACATCATTTAATTCTAGGTAAATATTTGACGGGGATCGATGCATTTAGTTAGGCGCGACGCCATCATCAAGTAATTGAATTTTCATTACATTTTCTTTTGTCACCAAAGTTGCTTTAGAGCCGAACAAGGCATACATAAATATGGCGATATTATCTCCTGTCACTGAATGTAACTTCTGTGGAAGATGGTAAGGCCATACTCTATTCAATGCATGCGTTAAGATTATGGAGTAGATGTCTTGAGAAATGTATTCAGGTACCTTGCCCTGTGCGACGATAATTTTAATAAATTCAAGAGTAGGGCCAGTATTAATAAATTGCACTCTATATATAAGTTCCGAAGTCCAGCTCCGAACAAAATAAAACCAGTTATCATAGGCATAGATATCCCATTTCACTTCCATAACGGGCGATTTATAGACAATGCCTTCTAATTTATCGCCATTATGAGGAATTGTGAAACGTGTATGGATGTCCATTGGGTTTTGTGGCATTTTTCCTACAAATTCCAGACCGTTAGATCCTCGAGATTGAGTATACTTTAAAGCTATTGATCGGTCTTTTGTTGTTGAGATCATATTCTGAGTAAACGCTCGAATATCCATTATTGGAGCATTAAATGGGTTGTTATCTCCTACCGGTATCCAAATGTAAGGATCACTTGTAGCGTCTTTACTTTCATTAGATTGCTTTGGATTAAATGGCCACATTTCATTTCCTATGATTACGCAGTTACTGTTTTCAGTATGCTAAGCTATAGTGATACAAAAAGTTAAGAGTAATAGGAATGAAATAAGTATAGAGGGGTGAAGGAGAGATGTCTATGGGGGCGCGATAGGAGAAATTTGGGGTCGCGTCTTGATTTGTGATAGGTTTTACTGTTTCGGTGATTTTAAATAGGAAATTGATAATCAGAATTATTAGGATAATATAATAATTACTAGAATAGTAAACTATAATTAAATTAGTAATTTTTTAGTAGTGAATTAAATCAAAAATTGAGATTATTTAGTTTAATAAAATTATCAAATTTGCAAAACCTGTCACAACTCAAAACGCGATGCCATCATCAGAGAATAATTCCTGATCCTATAGAAGATTTTTGTGATTTTTCTTTTTCTTCAATTGCAAGGCAGTGTTTATAGATCTCTAAGGCTTGAATAATGAATGGTATGTTTCCTTTATGGCTATCGAGTATGCTTTTTCTTAGGCAAGATTCACGTGATGACGAGGTTGTGCACTTTTTTAAGTCTTCGAGAAGAACTTGAACCTTTCTGCTAGTCTCTGGAAAATTTCCTGTCCAATTATTGTCATAAACCAGAGCTGGCATCCTTTTTACATCAGTGCAGTGTGCTTCACAGGACCGCTCAAACATCCGGACTTGGTCGAATCGGCCGCCTTCTTCAAGTGAATCGTTTCGGAAGGGATTATCTTCGGGTAATTTCATCTTAAGTCTATTCTGAGCATTTAACCTTGAAAGCATTGCCAAATGAGGCCGTTGAGGTGTCAATAATTTGATTTCATTATCAATAGATCGAATTAATACAACCCCTGTTTTTGTTTTCCGTATATCATGAGTACCTTTTGAATTTTTTATAGCTGGAAAATGCTTTTTAAGATAATTTGATATTGCGTTTCCCATTGAGTCAAGATGATCAGCATGAGCGATAATATCAATTGTATATTTACCCTGCATTTTTGCAGAAAATGTCTTAATGAAATCAAGATCTGTAATATCATCAACATGTGCCAGGATAATATTTGAGTTATCATCAATAAATAACACAGCGCAACAGCCCATTAAGCCAAGTGTCATAAGATCAGTATTAGGATTTTTTTTGCAGTTAAGAACAGCTATTTCACCTTGAACAACATGGATGATTGTTCTGCCTGTGTTTTGAGAGGGTTGATCTTTTTGCATGTTGGGACTCCTATTTAGGGTATTGTGGATTTAACATCAGTTCATTTTTGATATACGCTTTTTCAGAATCACTGGCATATTTTAAAGCCTGCTGGGATTGCAGACGTGCGCGTTTAGGTTGATCGGTGATTTGATAAATTCGGGCTCGTGTAAGATAAGCGCGACTCGTTAAACCATTTTTTGCTTGGGCTTGTGCGAGTGCTTCTAGAATGTCAACGTTATTCCTTGATTGTTCTTGCGTGAAATTTGTCAGTAATTGCAATGCTTTTTGAGAGTGATTTTGTTGCATAAGAATTTCGGCATAGTTGAGTACTAAAGGAGAAAAGTCGCGGTCAAGATTGTAACTTTTTTCTAATAATTGTTCGGCAGTGGAAAGATGCTGTTGTTCTCGATAAATATCGGCTAGAGCGATAGAAAATAAACTATTTTGCGGATGTTGTTGATGCAAAGAACGCAAAATATTTTCGGCTTCGGTTAATTTTCTTCCACGAAATAATAATATTCCTTTACCATATTGTTTAGCTAAATAATCGGGAGAATTTGCTTTCAGCGCATTCAAGGAAAAGATTTTAAATTTAGCAGGATTGTAGGAACCGCTCAGTGCTAATAAACGCATTTGCATTAAT
Source organism: Gammaproteobacteria bacterium (assembly GCA_019748175.1). Lineage (NCBI taxonomy): Bacteria > Pseudomonadati > Pseudomonadota > Gammaproteobacteria > Gammaproteobacteria bacterium. Next base: position 184,898 of record JAIEPX010000012.1, on the reverse strand, counting down.
TTAAAATTTAAAGAAGGTTCATGGTGAATAGGAGAAAGTTCATCGGCTCTCGCTTTTGCATCAGCAATGCGCTCTTCATTAACGGGATGAGTACGCAAATAAGAAAAACGTCCGTCTAAAATATCAATTTGTTGTTTGGACATGCGAGACAAAAATTTTGGCATGGCTTGTGGATCAAATTGGCTTTTATGTAGGACTTGTATACCAATTCGATCAGCTTCACGTTCGTTATCACGCGAATAGCCTAATTGATTTTCGAGGGAGAGCGTTTGTGCGGCCATTAACCCGCCCATCGCAGCATCACCTTGATGCGTTGCTGTCCCAACAATGAGTGCGGCTGCAATTGTTGCAAGTGCAGTCACTGTGCTGCCTCGGGCTTTTTCTATTGCGCGTGCGAAATGATGTTGACTGACGTGCGTAATTTCATGCGCTAAAACGCCTGCTAATTCATCTTCATTTTTTGCAAGTAAAATTGTTCCAGAGTTAATACCAATGTGTGCACCTGGACCTGCAAAAGCATTAATGTCGCCTGAATCTATGATGAAAAAATGAAACTGTTTTTGCTGAGCAGTCGAGTTAGAGACCAGTTTTTTGCCGAGTGAATTGATGTAGTTATTGATAATCGGATCTTGAATGATGGGAACCGATTCGCGCACATCTTTCATAAATAACACTGAAAGTTCTTTTTCTTCACTGGCTGGTAGTGAGGCATAACTAGAGTTACCTAAATCCGGCAATGCGTAGGCAAAGCTCAGCGTTGAGACTGCAAAAAGAATCATGACTAAAGAACGTGTGATGATTGATTTCATTCGGAGAAGTGTACCAGTAATTTATTTTGGCGTCGCGTCTTGAGTTGGATGGGAAGGGGTCAGATCTAAGATTGACACATTCTGTACTTCACAAATACGATTGCTATTTTAGCCTTATAAGAATGTATCAATCTTAGATCTGACCCCTTCCCCGCAACGCCGTTGTTAGTAAGGTCTTACAATCACTGTTGTGCCTATCCCTATAACGTTTTCTTGGAGCCAGCGTGCGGCAGATGGTTCAACGCGGATGCAGCCGTGGCTTGCATTGTGGTTTGGAACATCATAAGACCCGTGAATTGCAAACCCACCATGGAAAAACATGCAGTAGGGCATCGGTGCGCCACCTCGGCCTATAGGGAATTTAGTAGACACGCATCCAGGGCCCCCCATCGAATAAACACGAAAAGTTCCAGAAGGTGTTTTGCATCGACGTTTGGTATCGGGACAATATCCCTTGCCACCAGAGGCTTTACCAGATCCTACCAATTCGCCGCTGCTATTATAGGCCATCCAACGATGACGGTTTGGATCAAAAATGAAAAGACTTCGACCATTGGTTTCACGGTATTCTGGGGTGTTGTATGCGTAGTGTTGATAGCGCGCATCAAAGTAGGTGTTGTTGTCATTTTGATCTTCGTCATCGTATTCGTCATTATCTTGATCATTGTATGCGTACACATTGCGTGTTTGAACATTTGATTGATCGTTGTTGGCTCGAGATAGATTAATGCTATCTTGATTCTTAATCAGTGAACCTTGATCGTCATCAGTGCCAACAGTCGATTCAGTTTTGGCATTGACATTTAAAAATGGAATAAAGCAAAAGATCAAACTTACTAGTAGTACCTTTCTCAGCTTCATGACACACCTCCTCATTATTTAACTTCTTGAGTGATGTCCTATCTTATAGAGGCGCAAATTCCGTTTGCATAACATACCTATGTACATTATAGCGTATGTTGAGAATTCTGCTTGCCAACTCGACGGTCCTAATAAAACTACGCATATTCGGGTACATTGTGAGAACATTGTGTTTAGCCTGTAGTTGAGGTAAAATCATCAGCAGTTCCCAGTTAATAGGGCAAATAGAAATCATTTGCATTCAAGGTGTTAGAACAGCTTCATTTCAGCGAAAGTATTATAGAGAGGAATAGGTGTTGCAGGACAATCTTACGTATTTGTTGAAAGCGCTAGCGTTGGCTTCTACACGTAGGGGATTTTGTGCGCCAAATCCTGCAGTTGGTGCAGTGATTGTGAAGAACGATGAGATTGTAGCCGAAGGTGTGCATTATGCCTGCGGAGAGCCTCATGCTGAAATTATGGCGCTTCGCGAATTTAAGGGCGATCTTTCTGACGCTACATTATATGTCACTCTAGAGCCCTGCTGTCATACAGGTAGAACACCACCTTGTACAGACGCCATCATTGCATCGGGCCTTCAGCGGGTTGTTTACAGCTATCAAGATCCTAATCCCATTGTTGCCAGCCAGGGGCATCAGCGTTTGGTGGCGGCAGGTATTGATACTGAGCACGTCGCCTGTTCTGAGATTGACCAGTTTTATCGTAGCTATTGTTATTGGCAAGATTCTCAGCGACCTTGGGTTACCGCAAAAATTGCCATGAGTCTGGATGGAAAAATCGCTGGGCCAGCTGGAGAGAGAATTTCGATTACGGGTACAGCATTAAAGCAACAAACGTATGCTTATCGTTTGCGGTGTGATGCGATTTTGACAACGGCAAAAACAATTAGTCATGACAACCCATTGCTCAATATTATTATAAATAAAGATGATAAAAATCATAATGTTGCCGATTTTATTAAAAGCAACAATTTAAGTTTGAGCAAACGGTTATATATTCTCGACAGCCATTTGAACTTAACAAGTGATTTTCAGATTTGGAAAAATGATCAGCCTATTACTGTATTTTATTCTTCAAAAAATAGTGGCAAACTACCTGATGATTTACTTGAACGTGGTGTACGTTTCATATCGGTTGATGAGCTAGAGGGTTTGCTGGATCTAGAACAAATTATGGGTGTTATTGGCAGTGATGGCGTTCATGATTTATGGGTCGAAGCAGGCGGCCGTTTACTGAGGTCTTTAATAGAGACGAATGCTATTCATAAACTCTTAGTTTATTGTGCACCTAAATGGTTAGGCGATCAGGCTCAATCAGCGTTTAATGAGGGAATATACACGTTTGATCAATTTGCTCTTAAGCAATGGCATGTTATTGGCGAGGAGGCTATCCTGGAAATGTCTTGTGAATAAAAATCATTTATATCATAATGTTATGTTATTTTGTTAATGCTTTGTACTGATTGCTCTTTTGCATTTTTACTTAGGTTGAGGTGAGGCTCATGTTTACAGGTATGGTTCATCATTTTGGCACGATTGAAGAAGTCGTTCCTACCGCCAAAGGTCGTCGTTTAACCATTCAATCTCAGTTCCATGATATAGCGTTGGGAGAAAGCATCGCGGTTGATGGTGTTTGCTTGACAGCCATTGAGACTAAAGACGGACGATTCAGTGTTGAATTATCACCAGAAACGCTGGCGGTCACTACATTCGGTAATTGTGTCGTAGGATCAACGGTGAATCTTGAACAATCCTTGCGAGTCGGAGATCGACTGGGAGGGCATTTCGTCACTGGTCACGTAGATGCCATAGCCACCGTCGCCCAAATTGAAGAACAAGGAGAATTTTTGTGGGTACGATTTGCCTGCTGTGAATCCGATCCTGGTCTCGATTTTTTAGTAGAAAAGGGCAGTGTGGCCGTTAATGGTGTAAGCTTAACAATCAATACATTAACGGATGTTGGGTTTACTGTTATGCTGATTCCACATACCTTAGAAGTCACTAATTTATCGTTGATGAAAGTCGGTTCATGTGTAAACATCGAATACGACATGCTTGCAAAATTAGTTGTGAAAGCCAATCGTAAAGGGGCAACTGTATGAATAATAGACTAGAACTTGTCAATGAAGCCATGGCAGCATTGCGCCAAGGTCGTATGATTATTTTATCGGATGACGAAAATCGTGAAAACGAAGGCGATATGATTTTGCCAGCAGAACATGTCACTCCTGAAAAAATTAATTTCATGATACAACATGGCGGATTAGTGTGTTTAGCTATGACTGAATATGACAGTCAGCGTTTACAACTTCCATTAATGCCTAGAAGGCAAGCCAGTACATCCACAACGCCGCATTTTATGACGTCTTTTGGTGCTATTCAGGGGGTTCATACAGGAATTTCAGCGGCAGATAGAGCAACCACTATTTCGCGCGCGTGTGATCCTTCGAGTACGCCTCAAGATTTTATTACACCAGGTCATGTTTTTCCTTTATTAGCCAATGAAAAAGGGGTATTTGGTCGCCAAGGTCATACCGAAGGCAGCGTAGATTTATTACGGTTAGCGGGCTTACGTCCAATGGGTGTTATTTGTGAAGTGATGAATCCTGACGGCACTATGGCTAGTGGTGACGATTTAAAGGCGTTTGCAAAAAAACATAAATGTCCCATCATTTCAGTTGCGGATATTATTTATTACAGAATGTACCATGACCGTTTAGTGCGTGAAGTGGCAAAAGCTAAATTACCTATCCGTAATCGCGGTGCGTTTACGATTAAAACGTTTGAAAGTTTGGTCGATGGTGCTGAACATATTGCACTCATTAAAGAGTCCACAGATCTGAGTGAACCTTGTTTGGTTCGCATTCATTCGGAATGTTTAACGGGTGATTTATTAGGTTCTGCTCGTTGTGATTGTGGATGGCAATTAGATAAATCACTGGATCGTTTAGGCGAAGAAGGTGGGGTAATGATTTATTTACGACAAGAAGGTCGGGGCATTGGGTTAGTGAACAAAATTCGCGCCTATTCATTGCAAGATCAAGGGTTGGATACTGTAGAAGCCAATAAACGCTTGGGTTTTTCTGAAGATGCGCGAGAATACGGGATCGCGGCACAAATTTTGCGTTATTTAGGGCTCACTCAAGTGCGATTATTAACCAACAATCCGCGCAAGATTGAAGGTATTGCACAGTACGGCATTAACGTGGTACAACGCGAGTCCTTAGAGATGCCGCCCACGATAGATAATATCACTTATCTAGAAACAAAAAGGGATAAGCTGGGGCATTTATTGGCTGATAAAATGGAGGTTACTGGATGAAAATTATTAAGCCCAAAGATATCGAAGCGCCATTCCGAGTAGGAATCGTCGTCAGTCGTTATAACGAGCAAATCACTCAGCGCTTATACGAAGGTGCATTAATTCGATTAAATGAGCTTAAAATCACGTCAGATCTGATTACAGTGGCGTGGGTTCCAGGTGCCGTCGAGATTCCTATTGCTGCACAAACCATGGTCGATACCGGAGCGTTTAATGTCATCATCGTGTTTGGTTGTGTGATCAAAGGCGAAACCGATCATTATCAATATGTGTGCGAAGCTGTCACACGTGGGTGTCAACAAGTTGCTTTAGAAAATGGTGTGCCTGTTATTTTTGGTGTACTCACCACGAACACCGAATTACAAGCCCTCGATCGTGCAGGTGGCGCTAAAGGCCACGTAGGTCGTGAGTGCGTTGATACAGCATTTGAAACTTTATCAGTACTACGTCAAATTGATGAGTTGGTTTTTTAATTCAAAAAATTTGACAGTCAAAGTGAAAAAAACTGAGTTATTAGTTTTTGAGTTTAGATTGATTGAAATTCTTCTTGATTATAAGTGATAATTGTGCTTTGGGGTGGATGTTTATATACAGCCCTCAATGAAGATATCTTTCTTTGAAGTTAATTTATGTAGGATTATTCGAGAATTTTTCACGTATATCTATTGGTACATCATTAACATTAATCCATACATGGTCTTTTGGAAGAGCGTCATCATATGGAATTTTCTTAGCTTTATTTAAAACGGTATTTCCATTTTCGTCAATCGGTGCGCACCATCCCTCCCCAGATTCTTCAATTCCTCCAATGTTTAATTTAGTAATGGAGTCATCATGCTTGTTGTTACGAAATTTACTCATCTTTATTCCTCTTCAGTTACTGATATAAGTTAATTGTAGCATATAGCCTCACTGACCTCTGACTGAACTGGTGTTAGAAGTAATGGTTTGTCGCCTGCATAACTTGTTTTTATAAGGATTCATACCTATCATTGAATGGATATATTTGCAAAATATATCATAATATGTAATAATGTGAACATGAAACCTGATAATCACCGATCATTATTAAGCTATATTGAAGCTCTACAGAGTCGTGGACGATATTACTTTGAGCTTATTGAAGCTTCGAATGCCATGAACAAAAGCACAGCTGCTTTTAATCTCGCTTTACATCGGCTTGTAAAGAAAGGGAGGATCAAGCGAATACGAAGCGGATTTTATATTATTGTCCCATTCGAATATAGTTCTGTAGGCTGTCTACCTGCATCATGGTTTATCAATCCTTTCATGAGATCAATGAAACTTGATTATTATGTAGGTTTACTCAGTGCAGCAGACTATCACGGTGCAGCTCATCAGCAAGTAATGACCTTTCAGGTTATGACCAATAAGCCGATGAGACCCATAAAAATAGGAAAAGTCAGAATTGATTTTCACTATCGTAAAAATATCCCAAGTCAGCTTTTACAGTCAGTAAAAACCGAAACCGGCGAGATGATGATTTCCTCACCTGAGCTCACTGCATGCGATCTCATCAAATACATAAATTTATCAGGTCAAATTCACAATGTTGCAACTGTATTATTTGAATTACAACATAAGATCAACATTAATTCATTAATAGAATACTTGGATAATAATTTAATCAGCACTACGCATATTCAACGTTTAGGATATATATTAGAATACATAAAATCAGACCTAGATACATCCTACCTTCACAAGTGGCTTAGTCATAAAAAGGTAGAATACGTTGCACTTGCAATAGGTAGCAGATCTGAGGTGATTGAAAAAAACAATCGTTGGCATATATTAGTTAATGAAAAAGTTGAGATTGATTTATGATTTCAATAGCACACATCTTAGATTGGCAATCTTTAGCACCATGGCCAAACACACAACTTGTTGAACATGACCTAATATTGACACGCGCAATATGTGAATTATATCAAAATCCAGTTATCCAAGAAAACTTAGTCTTTAGGGGTGGAACAGCATTACACAAGTTATTTTTCAATGAAGCTGGTCGATTCAGTGAAGATCTAGATTTTGTACAACTAAAGTCTATGCCTATAGGTCAGATAATTGATGCAATTAGATCTTGTTTAGATAGCTGGTTAGGAAAGCCGAAATGGATGCAAAACCAGGGACGTTTTACGTTATATTATCAATTTGAGACAGAAGCTAAACCTGTAATTAATCGCAAAGTCAAAATTGAAATTAATACACGTGAGCATTTCAATTGTTATCCAATAATCAAGAAACCATTTTCAGTGAAATCAGAATGGTATTCTTCCAGTTTAGAAGTGACGACGTACTCAATAGAAGAACTTCTAGGAACAAAGTTGAGGGCACTTTATCAACGTAAAAAAGGAAGAGACCTTTATGATTTTTGGTATGTAACTATGCATTATCCTTCTAAAATCGATCACGAATCAATTATAAAGACTTTTCAGGAATATATGAAGTTTTCTGGTCAAATTGTAACACGTGCTGAATTTGAAAAAAATATCATGAATAAAAGTATCGATAACGTTTTTATAAATGACATATTTCCGTTGCTCGCAACTACGAATAAAGTTGAATATGACCAAGCACAAGCATTTAATAATATTATAATTGATTTTATTGCTCGCTTGCCTGGAGAGTCTTGGAAGGGAGCTGCCTCATAGCGTTTGAAGTATCGATTAACAATATTGAACATTGAGTGAGAGGAATGGGGTCAAATCTAAGATTGCTACCTTCTCAAAAAATGACTAGGTCAAGGCATGTGCAATGTCATTTTTTTTGCTGAAACAGAATTATAAGGACATCTAGTACAGAATACTCGTGTTTTTAAAATTTACTACTGTATTTGAGAAGGTAGCAATCCTAGATTTGACCCCTGCCTTCTCGATTAATGCCTATTATCTAGGTAATACGTTTTTTGTGTTGCGTGATGACTTCCCCTCTCTGCTTTCAACTAATCCATTATTCTAAGGCGAAAGGTGGTGGAAAACCATAAAATATGCTAAAATTAATTATATATATAAGCAACGGTAGGTATAATATGCAAGAAGTGATTGAACATTATGAAGGCAATGATATAGGTATTAATCATCCATTTTCCTATGAATCTTTAGCAATGGTGGATTGGGCAGATCCTGAAAGTATTGTTGAGCGTAATGGTTATCAAGCAACCGTTGATCTTGGAGTAGATAAAAATTTCGTTCGGCTAAAGAAGGCAACTGAAGGTAGTCAAAAACCAAAACTAGTTAGTATGAGAAGTACAGGTTATAAGCTTCATATGTCGATTTTTGATCCTGCCGATGATGATAAAAACCTGAGTAAAGCCTGGTCTATAGTTGTGCAAACTAGTATTGAGCACGATATAAAATTAGTGAAAATAATTAGAAATGAGTATAGGTCACAGATGAGGTCCACAGATAAATTTGGAAAAGAAATAACATGGTATGCTTTTCACAATAATTTGGATACAGGACTAATCAAAGATTTTCTTACTAGCTTAACACTTAAATTTGTTGAACATGGTATAATGCCCGGTCAAAAAGCAGTGCATGATGAAAATACAATAAATGGAAGCAATTATTTTACTTATCGTAATGATCGCAAAACCCACGAGACATATAACCCATTTAAGGATATTGTTATTGATGTAAAAAATCAGCCGCAAAGGCAAGCTTATGCTTTACACACACTTGAATCAGAGAAACCGAAAAGATTAAGCATGGAAGATAGTGCTATTAATCGAGAAATCGAGTATAATCAAACTTCAGACGACCAAGCTAAATGCTCTAAATGTTGTCATTTATGAGGAGGATTTATGAAAAAAATACAATTATCTAATCGTTATATAGATTACTTTACATTTAATGGCAGTTTGAGTATTTATACCAAAGACCAAAAAGCGTTTGATACTCTGCTCAAACGATTATGGTCATTTGCAGAAGCTGCGGATAGCGGTCTAGAAAAAGTGACTCGTGAATTTACCTATGTTTCTGATCCTGATTCTAAATCAGTTACCTTCGGACATAATGTTTCTCAGGCGGTTGTTGTACTTCATAATTACAATTTTATCACTGAACCTGAAAAAAACGAGATTTTGAAATGCATCAAAGTTGTTGATTCAGAGAAAAAAGTTTCCGGAAAATGGAAATTTGGCGAATTGCTTAGTCGTGAGCGATCTGTAAGTTTAGAAGAGACTGATGAAAAGCAACCAACAGAAACTACATCTCTTCTCATAAAAAAATAATCCTTATTCCCCCTAAATTTCTTCATTAATTACCAGTTGAATGTATCTCCACATTTGAAAGTCGACGTAGTGGATTTATGCTATAATTTAACATGTATATACAATTTAAGCTGAAATGGTGAAAATCTAATACTTACACTAGTCTGCGAGGTGTATGATGGCTATTGATATAGTAGATGAGTTTTTAAAAAGAATAGAAGGTTATGATAGTGTAATCTTGGGTAATGGTTTTGTGTTGTCCCATCCAGTTTATAATAAGATAGGGAAATGGGATTCTAATAAAGCGTTAATAATCAATAGAGACAAGATATTGCCACCCGAATTAAATAATAATAGTCCTGAGAATGATTTGGGGGATATAAGAATAAATATTCTGGAATCGATTCTGAAATATTATATGGGTATTTTTAGGCAAGAATTTAGGTTAAACGATTGTTCTGAGATAAGGGGATTTTACAACGAGTATATTAAAAATGACTATACTTGTTATAGGTTTTTATCAAAAATAAAAAAGTTATTTACATTAAATTATGACCCATTAACGTATTTTGAAGTTTTATGGATAAAAAACACTTATAATATTGTATTTGTCGATGGATTTAAAGGCGATGAGTATATAGATCAAGATTCTGTATGCGATCGTTTAAATAATGAAATTCTAAGAAGTAAAATTTATTTTTTGCATGGATCGTGGTTTATATTGATCAATTCCGCTGGGGAATTACGTAAGTTGAATTTTAGTAAAGATTCTCATGATAATATAGAATCTGTTTTTAGAGCTGATGACAGGCCCCATATTATTCTCGAGGATAGGGGCTCAATAAAAGAAACTTTACTGCAAAATAATAAGGATAAATATTTAAATTATTGCTACGATCATCTTGGGGAAATATCTGGAAAACTTTTGATCTTTGGGTGTTCTTTTGAAACAGATCATCATCTTCTAAAGGAGCTATTTTTTAACAACAATATTAATGAGTTAATAATAACATACTTCGATGCTAATGAAAAACAACAAATAAAAGATAAAATTACTTCGCTTAAAATTGATAAAAAATATGATCTTATTCAAGTTGGAGGAAATGTAATATGGGAGAGAAAAAATCAATTTAGTGATGAAGATCTTGAAAATCATTAACCCGATGAATTAATTCACAGTTGGAATTGAATCCAGAACTTCTTGAGCGTGATTTTTAATGCTGACTTTTCTCCACGACTGGATTATTTTTCCTTCAGGGTTGATGAGAAAAGTGCTGCGAATTAATCCGTCGAATAATTTTTTTCCGAACAGCGTTTTTTCGCCGATTACACCAAAATAGTGGCATAGTTCACTTTTTTCATCGGCGATAAGTGGAAAAGGGAGCTCGCATCGGGTTTTGAATTTTTCGTGTGATTTTATAGTATCTCGTGAAACCCCGATTATCTCAGCATTTTTAGCCGCAAATTCGTTGTGTAGATCTCTAAACGCTTTTGACTCAATGGTGCAGCCGGGTGTGCTGTCCTTAGGGTAAAAATACAGTACAACGAATTTTCCTTTTAATTTCTTCAAATTGATGGTGCTGCCATCCGTTGCAGGAAAATCTTGGTCAAGAACTTTTGTGGGTTCAGTTGATGTCATACTATCTCCTCCGTGTATCTCTATTGTAGAATCTATGATTATCGTCGATCAGGTTCTATGTTTCCGTCGATGTTGATCTCATCACATAAAAGTAAAAATTGATCACGTAAATCGGCAATACTTAAATTAGCAGGCACATTGATGGCCAGAGTGATTGTGGTGATCGGTGTATTATTGTAACTCATGGTATCAGATCGAACGGCATCGACAGAAATTTGTTGAGTGATAAAAAATTGAAGTGCCGTGACCAATGTGCCCGGAGCATCAACGCCAATTAATTGAGCGTTATAAGGCAAATATCCTTCTTCTGCGCTGGAAGCGGGCGGGCGGTTGCTGATAAATAATACGCCATGCTCAGATTGTAAAGCGGGTAGAGCGGATTCGAGTTTTGCAATATCGCTCCAATTGCCACCGACCATCATAATGAAACATTGCTGACCACTCATTGTGGACATGTAGCAATTCAATATGTTGCACTGATGTTGGCTGCACAAATTGGCCATTAAAAACAGAGGATTTTTAGCCTTTTCAGCAATAGCTAATAATGTTAGTACAATCATGGGGCACCTATAATTTCTTTCTGAATTGAACCGCTAAGGTTAACATAGCTGGATGGCTATAAGCTAGATTATACGATACCATTATATAATTGTGGTTTTCAAATTAGGAGAGATGGGATGTTTCATGGGAGTATTGTAGCGTTGGTCACGCCGATGAAGGTTGACGGCGCTGTAGATTTGGATGTCATGAGCCAATTGATAGAGTGGCACATTGCCTCCGGCACCAATGGTATTGTAGTGCTAGGTACAACCGGCGAATCTCCGACCATTACTCATGAGGAGCGCACTCAAGTCATTCGTCGTGCAGTAGAAACCGCCGCAGGACGTATTCCCGTTATTGCTGGTACAGGTTCCAATTCGACTCAAATCACTATCCAATATACTCAAGAAGCGATGGATTTGGGTGTTGATGCCTGTTTGTTGGTCACACCTTATTACAATAAACCGACTCAGGAAGGCTTATATTTACATTTCAAAACCGTTGCAGAAGCCGTTGCAGTCCCTCAAATATTGTATAACGTTCCCGGCAGAACCAGTTGTGATTTATTACCTGAAACCGTAGCGCGATTAAGTAAAATCTCTAATATAGTAGGCATAAAAGAAGCCAGTCCTGATCCGCAACGCCCAGCGCAACTTATGCAAGCATTGACTGAAACTGCAAATCTATCTTCCAAACCCATCATTGATATTTTCAGTGGTGATGATATTAATGCCTTAGCGTACATGAAACAGGGAGCAAAAGGTGTGATTTCAGTCACCGCAAACGTAGCCCCTCAGTTAGTGCGCGAGATGAGTGACGCGGCTTTATCAGGTAATTTAGAGAAGGCTGAAAAACTTAATCAACAATTAAATCCTTTAAATACGGATTTATTTGTTGAGACCAATCCTATTCCTACAAAATGGGCATTATCTGAAATGGGTAAAATTCCGGCGGGAATTCGTTTGCCATTAACGCAGCTGAATCATTCTAAGCAAAGTATTGTTAGGGAAGCGCTAACAAAAGTGGGTGTGCTATAATTCTGTAGGTTAATTAAGGCAATGATTACATTAGTGGAGTTTTAAGATGAATATTACACGGTTTTTAACGGTACCCTGTTTAGTGGGAACAATCATTATTACAGGCTGCAGTAGCATGAGCGAAAGTTATAAGAATTATGATCCTTCACGCCGATATCTTCGCACAGATGCGTATTTTTCTGATCCAATAGCTGTTCCTCCCTCTTTGAGTAATAATAAAATAGAAGAATATTACCCAGTACCGAGGTCATCAGGAGATATTACAGGTGGTGATAAACCTTCATTGGTTCCACCCAGTAATTCAATGGGCAGCGTTTAGTCTTTTAGAATGGTAATTCTCAGCGCGTGAATATCGGTTTCCATCAGTGTGCCTAGGGCTTGATAAATTAATCGATGCGATTCCACAAGGCTTTTATCCTTAAATTGCGGTGATTGAATCGCAAGGGCAAAATGTCCCATACCCGTGCTTGCACCCGCGTGTCCCGCATGGTGTTGACTCTCATCAATGACTTCAAGCTTTAGAGGAGAAAGTGCTTGTGTAAGACACTCTCTAATAAGTGTAATTCGATCGTTTGCGTTCATTATAATGTTCCCGTTGCAGAAGAGGGTTTAGTATCATTATCGTCTTTTAAATAGCGCATCATGTAAATACTTTGTGCTAGTGCAAACAATAAAGTCGCCCCCATCGCGCCAATTAATTTAAAGTAGACCCAAACATTGGTACTATAATGATAAGCAACATAGATATTCACAAATCCTAACACGATAAAAAATATTGCCCATGAGAAATTAAGTTTTTGCCAAACGGCATGAGGTAAAGAAACTTTTGAATCCATCAGTCGTTGCAAAAATGGTTTGCTGCCGAAAAATTGTGAGCCTATAAAAAACACACCAAAAACCCAGTAAATAACTGTTGGTTTCCATTTAACAAACAAAGGATTATGAAAAATAATTGTTGCAGAACCTAAAATAGAAATCGTTAAAAAAGTGACGACTTGCATGGTTTCAAAACGACGAAATTTAACCCAGAAACTCAACACCTGTAATCCTGATGTAACCATCGCGACCATCGTTGCAACATAAATATCGAATAAAAAATATGCGATGAAGAAAAATAAGATCGGTAAAAAATCAAATAATAATTTCATGCAGTGTTCGCCTCGTGTGATCATCGTTAATCCCCAGATATTATCACAAGGATGAACTAAGAGTAAGAGGGAATGGGGTAGTAAGAAATATAGCTAGTTTTTCAATTTGCTATGACGCTATAAGATTCATATTATCTTGAGTCGCGTAGGCGAAGAATCCGACTTTCTTGAAGGTAATGAAATACATCATTACACTTGGGGTGTTCTTAGAGAGGAGAAGTGTTTCTCCCCTCTAAGTGGTCAATTTGGACTTAGTTCAAATTGATCAACAATAACAGGAAGTAGTTTCCTGTTTTAACGGAAACTACTGGGCGCAGCGAGGGGGACCCGACCGAGCCATTTTCGGAAAGACAGTCGGAATTCTCACGCCGACTTAAAGGAAATCAAGAGACTAAGGTTTTACTTTCTTTCTCAGGAACATTTGATTCAAATCAGCTATAATTTTAATCGATCTCAATAGAGAGTAGACGACAATGGAGTAACTTTGTGACACAGGTTCTTAACATTCATCCGGATAATCCCCAACTTCGATTGGTTAGATTAGCAGCGGATTGCATACGCCAAGGGGGTGTGATTGTATATCCTACGGACTCCGCGTACGCCCTTGGTTGTCAAATAGGCGATAAGAAGGCGTTAGAGCGCATTCGTCAACTGCGAGAATTGGAAGAAGGTCACAACTTTACCTTAGTCTGCAGCGATCTATCGGAAATCGCTACATACGCCAAAGTCGACAATCCCGTTTATCGCTTTCTTAAAGCCCATACTCCCGGAGCCTTTACTTTCATTTTAGATGCCACAAACGAGGTTCCCAAGCGGTTGCAGCACCCCAAACGTAAAACCATAGGTATTCGAGTGCCCGATAATCAAGTGGCCCTGGCTCTTTTGAAAGACTTGAATGAACCGATCATGAGTGTGACCTTGATTCTTCCTGGTAGCGAAGACCCCCTATTTGATCCCGATGAAATCATTGAGCGGCTCGATAATCGGGTTGATATCATTGTCAATTCCGGATATTGCGATATTGAACCCACCACAGTTGTTGAATTAACCAGCGGCGAGGCGTCAATTATTCGGCAGGGAAAAGGTATTTTGTAATTAAATCAACAAGTTAGCTCTTTAATTCTTTAGAGCAATCATTATCCAGTCTATTTATATTTATTTTTGTTAATCGTTTCGATTCAGTTTTCGCTTCTTTAAGAAGAGAATCCCAGTCATCTGGAGGATATCCTCTTGCTAAGATTTTTTTAAATACTAGATAAGCATCTAATTTATTATTGTATGCGCGCTTAGTTTCCCCGTCATTTACCCAGGCGTAAACAATTATTTTATTTTTAAGATGGTACCTAAAAACTAATCGGTATTGCTGAAAGAATTTTGCGCGGAACCAATGTTTGTATTCTTCCCCCAGCGTTGTTCCGAGTCTATATTCTGGCTTTGATGGATCGTGAGGGATTTTTTCAAACGCAAGTTCTGTAATTGCAGCCAGTCGTTTAGTTGCATTTTTCTCTCTATATTTGACAGGATCTTTTTTCTGATATTTTTGAACTTGCTGTAATAGATCTTCGTATTGATCTAAAAACAGTGGATGTACAAATATATTCCATCCATTTACGACTAATGCCTGAGGTTTTGACAATTTTACTCATCCTCATCAGGCAAGGGTGTATCTAAATCAACTTTAACTTTAGCAACAAGTTTGCGCGCGCGATTAACTAACTCTGGGCTCAGTGCGCGAAGATGCGACGGATTTTCCTGAATATCTTTTGCAAGAAAGGATAAAAAGTCGCCAAGAATTGGATCCTCTTCAGTGGTGCGAAACATCAGCACCTTACCATTCTTTTGAACTATATAGGTGATTTTGTCGCGCTTTCCTAAATGCAAAGCAATACGGATTGGCTCAGGAATGGTGGTTTGATAGCGATCGGTCAAAGTAGACTCGACGTGCAATAATACGCTCATGTCATCTCTCCTCAAATATAATACCTCATACTATGAGTGTAATGCATTTGCATTACCTTGTCAAGGCGCCGCTTAGGCTGATTTTGACAGTCCATGTAAATGCTTTAAAAGTCCAGTGTTAGTGCCCATAATACTATAATCCATTTTATTGAGACCTAAATGAGCAAAAAAATTACGACAGTTTTTGCTTATAGCCTAGTAAATTCGATTACTGATAATCCTGCTATAATTACATTATATAACCTAATTAGGAGCTAATATGGAATTAACCTCATTGATTTCACAATTGATTTCACATGCATTATGGCCCGCTGTAGCAACAATTTTTATTTGGAAATTTCAGAGTGATATCAGCAGTCTTCTTTCGGCTTTATCTAAAAATAGTGAGCTCAATTTTCTTGGTGTTAACGTTAAACTTAAAGGGCCTTTGGATAATATACCAACTGATCAGTTAACTTCATTAGATTCACAAGGGTCGAAATACCTCGAATCATATGAGAGTCCAGTTGTGTGTGATGAGAAAAAAAACATCATGATTCAACTTAGCGGTGAGAAGTTAAAAAAGACTGCCGAAATACTCGTCTACCATTTGGCAAATTCACAAGTCAATATTAGAATGCTGTTGTTGGAGAGGATAACTTTTCCAGAGCAGGTAAAATTACTATTGTTTCTTAACAATAAATTCAAGCCCTGGCCAAGATCAGATTTGACTGTTTTTTATGATGAATGGAAAAAAAGATATCAAGGTGAAGAATATTCTTTTGACCAGTTTGTAAATTTTTTAAACTTGAATCAATTAATATCCCATAATGAGAGCAGTTATTATATCACACAGTATGGAAAGGAATTTCTTCAATTTCTTATTAAAATGGGGTCTCCTCTTCTGAGATAGTTTTGAATTATCTCAAGAAGTTGAATGGTAACTATTATTGGTCCGGGAATGGCTTGCGGTTAAACAGCGGTTGGTATGCTATAATATACGTATGTATGCGAGAAAATAAAACTCTATTATTTCCGGGCTAGATTGTAGGTAAAGTAGGGCACGTGTATGCAAAAGAAAGACGAGCAAATTTTACAACAAAGCGAACTCAGTCAGTTTACGTACAAAAAAATAGTGAAAGCACAGGGTCAGAGTTCTATACCATTCAAACACGATGATCAAAGTATCAATAAAGCGTTACGGTTTGATAGTGGGGGGTATGTCTCATTTTCGATTATACCTATCGATAAATCGGAATCATCAAAACCCTCTGCACAAGATCGAAGGGCAATGTTTCAGAATCGCGCAAAGCCCCCTCCCCGAGAGCAAGATCGCCCTCAATGGACGGTAACGCCTGCTCAGCAAAATAAAGAAACCCCGATGATGAAAGAAGCGGGCTGGAAATTTCATTTATCGATTGCTCAAAATTCTGAAAATGTAGAAAAAGCTTGGGATGTCCTTTTGCCACTATTGATTAAACACAAAGTTGGTCAGGCTAAGGTTGTGAAACCAGAGCATCCTTCAGAAGCTAGTAAAGTTATTGCAGTGTACACATTTAATGGAGGTCCAAAGTTAGATCAATGGGAGCCATTTCTCAAAGATGTTGAGTCAGCATTCAAAGACTGTAAAATTGATCCTGGCGAAAAAATATTTGAACACAAAATCGAAGGTAGTGAGTATATATATTATCGTAATGATGCTGGTTTCGATGGTAAGTATGTAGCGGATGAATATAAATTTATGTATAGAGTGGTGGACAAAATACCAATACCCGGATCAGAAATGACAAAATTAGATGCTGAGTTAAAGGAAAATCAAAATATGGTAGGTTGTATTGTAAAATTAAGGGATAGTGATACTTGTTGTCTTTATGTAAAGGATAATGATAATTGGCACGTACAGAAATTCGATGTTGGTCAGTTGAGAAATCTCGAAAATCCGAATCAGCCTCATCCGATTACTATTTCTCCAATTAATAATCGCCCAGCCTATCTTGAACTAGTTGTGCCACGGTTGAATAAAACAATACCTGATACAAATAATGTAACCAAAGAACCAAACCCCTTTAAGACTGTTGATTTTACTCAGACTCGGTCCTTGGCGACAGTAAATTTTAGCAAATAACTTGTTGAAATTTACCAAAATACTAATTATACTACCGTGTAGGTCATGCATTTATAGGTTACAACGTACGAGGGGAAGAATATGAAACATAATCTAGAAGTACTCATTTCTAAAATTGAGCTCTCTGATGACAAAGAACATTTATATTTACATACAAGAAACGATAAAGATTGTAACTGTCTCTGGACCCAACTTGCGGGACAAGCGTTAGATCACACAGAGGGGCGTCAGCCAATCTTGTATAATATGCCTGAAGATCCTCCTGAGTCTTTAGTGTTAGATATTGAAAGTGATCCTGATCAATTAATATTATTATTACATTATCTGGAAAATGATATGAAGGATCACGCATTTTTGCCCCCAGGTACTACAGAACTTATTCGAGTCCAAATAAATGAACAACCCGCTAAGCATGAAAGAAGTCTACCATTTAAATAAGAATTACATTTTAGCCTGACTGTTGTATAAACTATATTGGTGAGAAGTAGAAGAGGCTACCCCGAAAAGAGGAGATATTTATGAAGCGTGATCGTAGTGAAGATGAAAAAATAGTTGGCGCATCCAAAACAAAAGCGGCGTTTTTTCAATCTACAGCAGATATGGCAGTACAAAACGGGGTCCAAAATAATCAGCGTAATATTAATGATTTCCCGGATTTTATACAGTACTTTTTAAAAATGAACACATGTTCCGGTATCTCAGAATTTATTCCTGAAGTGATGCAAGACAATCGTTTCTGTGTCATTAATACGAATAAGCTAGTTCATCCTGTTCAATATGGTTGGGATCAGCGAGGGCGCACGTTTGTATGCCTTATGCTAAGAGGCGATTTTAACGAAAATAGAGTGCTCATTCTCCATCGTAGCTCTCAAAATGGTTGGCAATATTGTACTTGTGGCCATAATAGCATGGTTAGTCCCTTCGAATTTGATGAAAACAATTCTAGATTCGGCGATTTTCTTACGAATCCCCAAGTTTCATGCCAAGCGAAGGTAAGGGCTTTGGAGCAACTATTTCAGAACTATCGAGAACGTTTGCCAGCCCCAGACTTTTAGACTAATACCCATACTCTAAATCTTCATTCAACCTGCAATTTTTATAAATAAATAGTATTTATATGCGATATTTATTATAAATAGTGGTTTCTGCTTTCATTGTCTCTTAATCTTTATGGTCTATACTGTAAGTGTAGAACGTATGGTATGAAGGAGAGCGACATGTCCGTAGAGAAAACGATAGCTTCAGCGTTACAAAAGATGCTTGATGATTTGGCCCCCATTCTTAAAGAGCAAGGTTTCGAAGTGCAAAATGGTCAGATCTTTGATCTTTCCGAGCACGGTATCCACGATAGTAAAGGCAAAGTGCAGCACAGTGATTCACAGAAGGCCCTAACTGACCCGGTGGCCCTTAGTAATTATCGGCTCCGAGCAGGTAAGGCCAT
Source organism: Gammaproteobacteria bacterium (assembly GCA_019748175.1). Classification (NCBI taxonomy): domain Bacteria; kingdom Pseudomonadati; phylum Pseudomonadota; class Gammaproteobacteria; species Gammaproteobacteria bacterium. The sequence continues at coordinate 165,805 of JAIEPX010000012.1, read as the reverse complement.
GTGGAACTTTGCGACAGTGGTCAAGAAAATTTTGGAGACAGACGGCACGTTTCAAAAAGGACGATTAGCAATAAGTCAATCGAGTTTTATTATTGCTAACATCGAATATCTCGACAAATTACACTTCGACGAATTGGGAAATCTTAAGCCAAACCAAACTGCAAGCTACGCTTCACTCGTTGTTGATCCGACCACTCATGCATTAGCTAAAACATATCATCAATTTTTAACAACGTTCATTGAAAACAAAGATGCCATCCTAAAGGAATTACCTGGTTTGGTTAGTGGTATGGTGAAATCGGCTCTTACAGAAGCAGAAAAAATAACCCAAACCCTGCACGCCCGCGAAACTGAATTTGAAAAAATGATCAAAGAATTAAAATCTTCTGCAACCAACGTTCTAGCAAGCCATCAACCCTTTTTTTTACTGACTGAGAAAATTAAACGTGAACTGGCAGAGATGGAAGGGAATCGAAAAACTTCTCCTGATCAACTTCTGGCGTTTATAAAGACGCAGCAAGAACAATTATCAAAGGCAAAAGCAGATAGAAAAACGATAGAAGATGATATAGAGACCTTGAAAGAAGCGCGAGATAGAATGGCTGCCAGATCAGCATCAGAGATTAAAATGGATACTAAGCCTATTGTTGAATATTTTGACGCTACCCTAAAAACATTGACCGACTACCTTAGTAAATTTGACGAAACCGTACAACAGCAACAAGCGCTTCTAGAAGAGCTGAAACAAAAAGAAGCAGTCATACTTTCACAAATGAAGGATGGAAAGCGTAACACTCCGGTAGGGGAACGACCAGCAGCTCTAAGAGCCGCTATAGAAGAGCTAAAACAGCAAAAGAAGATCCTCGAAGACAACCAAAGAATAGACCAGGATTTAAGTAACATACGAAATTTGTCGCCCTTAAAGTCATTTATCGATCAGGCGGCACAAATCAAATTTCCCTATCCTAAAGCTCAATTTGACAAAATGGCGAGTTTATTAAACCTTAATGATAAAGAAAAAAAGAAATTAGAAATTATCTGTGACTCCTTCGTATTACTCGATGAAGCAAAAAAACAACGACAAGAGGCTGTTCAAAAACTGATGGACCTTGCGAATAAGCGATTGGGAGCCATTGCTTCTTATTGTGATGACTATATTGGAAAACTTCGCGAGATACGTGGCGCTGAGTCTGCATCACAGACGGATATCCTGGAAGTTGAGAAGAAAATACAAGATCAATCAGAGCAACTTGATAAAACCATTCAACAGGAACTCGGTGATTATCATCGTAAATTAGAGCCGCTATTAATCTCTCTTAAAAAACTCATCCCGCTCCTCAATGAAAGCCTCAAAAAGAAGAATATCGAAGAAGCCAACAGTCTTGTGGGGGAAGCTCAACAATTAATTGTGAAGATCGATGAGTTAGGTAGCGAGTATGCCGATTGTGAGCCCAATAAACCCGATTCTGCTGATCAGAAAGAAATAGAAGTGGCGAAGTTGTGTGTTAAAGAAGGCAGTGAAAAACTCGGTAGACTGATAATGGATGAACAAAAATTTAATGAGAGGAAAAAACTATTCGATGACTATTTCAAAGATGACGGAATAGCAATGAAATACCTTGATGACAGAAAAAAACAGAATGCACTATTTGATAAGCTTCAATATCAATTTAGTTTTTTTAGAAAACCAGGAGAAAAATCAGTTGCTCAAGCCTCGGGAGATTTTATTTATAATATTGGTATAGACATTAGTAAATACGTTGATAGCGGCAAAGTAGAGCATCTTGAACCGGCTATTGCGAAAATTGCTAAGGCCCTAAAGGATAATCGCTTCCCATCTCGAAAATCTAAGGGCAAGGAAGGCGAGTCAATGAACGCTATGCTGGTAAAATTAGCCAGCTCCTTATCCAGTGAATACCTAAAAAATGCCCCAGATAAAGGCCTGCAGCCAACAGATACTGAAGTTAAGGGTAATTCTAGAATCTAGTTTAAAGTATCCACTATTAAAAAATATGATTATATAACCAAATAATAACTAGCAACCCAAATGGCACACCCAGTAACCACGCGATGAAATATCTCATAATATCCTCCTTTTGAAGAAAAAATGTAGATATAAATTTGAATTTAATTCAGATGTATATCATTACTTTCTTTACAGATCTCAAGCGAATTAAGATAAAAAGCTGTTAAGCAGTCTGATTCAATAACGTTGATTATAGATTGTTAAAATCAATGTGCTAAGGACATTTCACCTTTAGTTAGTCTTGCTGTAAGTATAGTAGGTATTTAGAAACGCATTCTTAAATGACGAAATCATAAATTTAGCAAAAATAAATAAAGTCGAAATATGCATAATTATTTAGTTGTAAAAATAATTATTGTGTGATAGTGTAATTAGGTAAAACTGGATTGTTTTACATAATTTTAATTTAAAAGGAGAAGAGTATGAGTAGCAATAAATTGTTGATTGCCTCAGCTGCATTATTTACTTTAGGCATGTCTATGCCAGCATTCCCACATGGTGATGGTTCTGGAGTATACAATGCTTCAGGAATATACCTAGGAGTTCAAGGCGGGTACACACGCTCTCATTATGATCTCGACGCTTTTCTAAGCAAAGATTTCAGAAAAGATGAACTTGCGGGTCGTGCATACGTAGGATATCAAATTAATCCATTTCTTGGAGTAGAGACTGGCTTCACGATGATAGCGGGTACAGAATTACCTGATAACTTTGGTGATGTCAAAACGACGCAGTTGGATCTACTTTTAAAAGTAGGTATGCCTTTTGGCGATACTGGCTTAAGAGCTGATTTGAAAGCGGGTGCTGCACACGTGAAGTGGAAATTTGATGCTAATGATGTTGCTGAATCTGTTGGGTTAAATGATGTATCTAACTGGAAAATCAGACCTGTTGCTGGCGCTACCGTCAGTTATTATTTCAACAGGAATATTGCCATAGATGCTTCATACATCCACGTTTTTGGTGATCCTGAGAGCTCACATTTTGGTACGCCAACAGTTGATCTAGCGATGCTAGGTGTTAGCTTTTTGTTCAGCGTTTCATAAAGTGAGTCATTTATGACAGGGCTGTTAAAGACAATTATCAAGGAATGTGTCTAGGGATCAAACCTCAGTTTGATCCCTAGCATATATTAGCTTTCTAGAATATTAATTAATCCACCAGTCGTTTTTTCTGTATACAATATGATGTTCCATTCTGATGTACTCCGAACAATGAAACTTAGAGATGCTACTCATGAGCTCTAGCATGTGTGGGACTGCATTTCATTGATCTTGACTTAGAGCTGCAAATCATTAAACATAAGAATATCAATTTAACTGAATCGATTTTCGTTAGAGGCTATTTTAATGTCGCATGCGTTTTACAAAATTATATTCACTTTCGTAATTTTGCTCTTAATAGGAGGTATTGTTATGGCAATTAACGCCACTTCACACGCTAATACATCGAATTCTGAGAGTAATAAAACGATAATGCAATCCTATTTTTTAGATATGTGGAACAATAAAAATACTGCTTTGATCAAAAAACTCGTTGCAGATAATTACACGCATCATTCATCTGATGGAAAGATTACTCATGGAAGAGAGCATGTCGAGAATGTTGTTGAAAAAGTATACAAGGCATTTCCTGATATTCACTGGACCATTAAATTAATGGTCGCTGATAATGAGATGGTAGCAACTTATATTGAAGGTGATGGAACTCAAGTGAGCGATGGTAAAAAAGTCCACTTTAAAGAAGCATTTTATCATCGAATTGAAGATGGAAAAATTGTTGAAGGTTGGGCTCTACCTGTTAAGTGAAAAATATGTAAATGAAAAAGAACGATGATCTTAGCGATAAGCATGCGGTCTTCATCAACAGTAGGCTTCTGCACCAGCTAAGAGTAATTGGGTTGCAAGGCCCGCCTCAAAGCTCTGTTTAGCCCTAAAGCAGGGCCAGACCTGACCTAAGCCTGTGTTTTTAGCAAATCCCCGTGGTAATATCACGTTTAATGGTCAATTAGCTATAGAAAGTCAAGCCAGATCAGAGGTTTTCTATTGAGGCTCACCTCTAGCACTGGTATGATGTTTGTTTACTTTTTGGTGGTATAGAGATGACAATAGACCTTGAGAACGAGCAGCTGCAAGCCGAAGATCCTATTGCGCTGGTTCGGGGTGAAGCTTACACAGCTTTACCCAAGGATCTTTACATCCCACCAGAAGCTCTGCAGGTGATTTTGGAATCATTTGAAGGCCCTCTAGACCTGCTGTTATACCTGATTAAGCGCCAAAATCTCGATATTTTGGATATCCCTGTCGCTGAGATTACCCGTCAATATGTATCGTATGTTGAGCTTATGCATATTATGAATTTTGAGTTGGCGGCTGAATACCTCGTGATGGCCGCTATGTTGGCTGAAATCAAATCTCGAATGCTGTTGCCTCGGTCAGCCGAAGATGCGGCAGATAATGAAACCGATCCTCGTGCAGAATTGGTTCGACGTTTGCAAGAATATGAACGATTTAAGCGAGCAGCTGAAAATATCGATAATCTCGAACGAATGGACAGAGATTTCTTCCCAATCAGCGCAGTCGATTCGGGTGAAATTTCAGCTCCTATGGCGTTGGGGCAAGTCGATTTAAAAGAATTATTAGCAGCGCTGGTCAAAGTCTTTGAACGTGCAAAATTAAATGCACATCATCATATTGAAAAAGAGGTATTATCACTACGCGAACGAATGTCTGATATTTTACACAAAATCAGATCTGATGAATTTACACGTTTCAGTGATCTTTTTGATTGCTCTGAAGGTCGGTTAGGTGTGGTAGTGAGTTTTATTGCAGTTTTGGAATTGTTAAAACAATCAATGATTGAAATTGTTCAAGCTGAGCCTTTTGCTCCAATTCATGTTAAGGCAGTTGCATAGGAGAATTCTGGTGGAATTATCGGTAGATCAAATTAAACGAATTATAGAAGCATCACTGTTGATGAATCGTGAACCACAGCCAGCGAAAAAGATCGCTGAATTATTTACACCTGAAGAAAATGTGAATGAACGTGCAATCATTGATACGCTAACAATCTTAGCAGATGATTATCGTGGACGTGGAATTGAATTAGTGGAAGTCGCTACAGGTTATCGATTTCAAGTGTGCGCTGATTTAGCACCGTGGATTCAACGTACGATGGCAGAAAAACCACAGCGTTATTCTCGCGCATTATTAGAAACGCTGGCATTAATTGCTTATCGCCAACCTATCACGCGTGCAGAAATTGAAGAAGTACGTGGTGTTGTTGTAAGCACACAAATTATGCGTACACTCGAAGAAAGAGAATGGGTGCGAGTGATTGGTCATCGTGATGTTCCAGGTCGTCCAGCACTGTATGCGACCACGAAACAGTTTCTAAATGATTTGAACTTGAAAAGCCTTGGTGAATTGCCGACTTTAGCAGAGCTTCAAGATCTTGATAAAATTGACGGAGAAATACAGCAATTAAATTTAGATATTGCAAACCCGCAGGAAAGTACAGCTGAGTTAACTGAATTAACAAATGATCTTGCCCATGAAACACAAGCTTCTGAGGATGCACAACCAGAATCCATATTGGCGGTAGAAAATGATGCTGAAATCAATAACGATGCAGAGGAAGATGAGTTAAATGAGCATTCATTGACTGAAGATAATTTTGAAGAAAATAGTGCTCAACTAGACAGTGAAATGGCGGAAGATGAAATCGAAGTAGAAGTAGAAGAAACTATGAATGAATTAGATGAAGAGGAAGAAGAAATCTTAGCTTCAGATGATTTGCAAGAAGATGATGAGACTGAAATGTCTGATGAAGAACAAGATAGCATTGAAAGAAATAGCGATTTTAATGGATCCACAGAGTTTGATGATAATGAATTAGTTGATGAGGATGAGAAAATGGAAGGCGAGCTTGAATTAACAGAATCTGAATCGTAATGAATACAGAAAAACTACAAAAAGTATTAGCACGAGCAGGTTTAGGTTCACGCCGTACATTGGAAGCATGGATTTCTCAGGGTCGCATTGAAGTGAATGGCACAGTAGCAAAACTGGGAGCGCGAGTCTCAGATCGCGATAAAATTAAAGTGGATGGTCGGTTAATTAAATTTCCTGAGAGTTCTAAAAATCCTCGTGTTTTACTTTATCACAAGCCTGCTGGAGAAGTGTGTACTCGCAAAGATCCAGAAGGACGTGCAACAGTATTTCAAGCGCTGCCCAAATTACCAGGGGGACGTTGGGTTGCTGTGGGCAGATTAGATTATAATACAGCAGGACTACTAATCTTTACGGATAGTGGTGAATTTGCGAATCAATTAATGCATCCTTCGGCAAATTTAGAACGTGAATACGCTGTTCGAGTTTTTGGTGCGATTGACTTAGATATTCTTAAACAATTAAAAGACGGAATTACTTTAGAAGATGGATTTGCAAAATTCGAAAATATTCTTGATGCAGGCGGGCAAGGCTCCAATCATTGGTATCATGTGATAGTCAAAGAAGGCCGCAATCGCATCGTGAGACGACTTTGGGAAGCGCAAGGCATCACAGTCAGCCGACTGATTCGAGTACGTTATGGACCTGTTGCACTTCCAAGACGTTTACCTCAAGGGTCATGGCAAGAGCTAACTCCTAAAGAAATTACGGATCTTTTGAAGTCTCTTAAAGAGTATGTAAAAGAGGATAGTTAGTGATGTATATTCTGGAAACTTAAGGGGGCAGATTTAATATCCAGCACTAAACTCGTTTGTTTGAACATAATCAAGTTGAAAGATACCGTCCCTATCCAACATGGTTTGGAATAATTTAATAGCTTTTGATTGCCAATGTTTTACATTTCTGTTTATATCAAGCCCGTAGAGAAGAGTGTGATCGCGAAGCTCACGAATGAAACTGAGAACAGGTGAATCTTCAGAAATCTTTTCTATAATTGCAAAATATTTGAGTCTTTGATAATAATCTATTAAATTCTGCAGTGATGCTTTTACAAAAACGTGAGCCGGATCACTAAGAATGTAGCGAAATTCATTTTCAATAGCATCTTTCAACTCAGAAAATAATTTTGCATTGAAATCGACATTAGGTGTAGGTCTGATAGTATGAGAAAAAAAGGATCGAGATCTAAGGGGTGATGGTGGGGGTGAAGGTAAAATCGCCACTTTTTCTAGTGATGGGTCCTCGGCCGGTAAGTTATTTGTTTCTTCTTCTGATTCATCTTCACGAGAGACAGCTAAAAAATCTTCTTCAGATTGATCTTCTTTAGATTCATTTTCAGTTTCTTCTTGCGACTTATCTTCAGGAATGGAATGCCCATCTTCATCTTCTGGTTGTGGTGATGGAGATTGAATTTCTTTAGGAGAAAGTTCTTGAGAGGTTGATTGCTTACTATATGAAGAATTTTCTTCATCAACGATGTCGTTTAATTCACTTTCAATAGGGATGATTTGTTCAGGAGCTGGTTCTTCTTGACCCTCTATTTCTGGTGCCATAATTTCAGCTGAAAGTTCAAGGGTACTATCACCTTCTGCTGAATTATTTTGTGTCTCAATATCTTGATGCGTGGCTTTAGGTGAATCTTCTGCAGGAAGAGGAGGAGTAGTGTGACCCTCAGTTGAATTACGTTGTGAGTCAATTTTTGGATCATTCATTTCATGACTGAGTAGAGGAAGGGTAATTTCTACTTCATTTATGTTATGTGGGTCTTGTATTTCGTTTGATTCTAATTCAACCACTACAACAGCATCATCCTGGGGAGTATTGTGCTCTAAATACGTTAGATTTTTCACATCAGTGTGTTCTTGGTTTGTAGCAGCTTCAATCAATTCACGCTTATTCCGATTTTTCTTTTTTTTACGTTTTTTCTTTGTTTTTTGGGGAAAATCCTCAACTACAGGGTTCTCTGAGGGTTTTTCTGGTGCGGGTGGTAGGAATTCGTCAATAATTTTTGCAAGCAACTCATCATTATCTGCGCGTGCGGATTCTGCACTGGGCAATTGATGTCCCATATTGAAGCTATATTCAACAAATGCCCTAACACAAGCTTCAGATTTTAAGAGTTTAGCAATAGTGAAAGGGTTTTCTTTATCATTATTTTGTTTTTTAGGATCAGCTCCAATAGTAAGGAGTTGTGATACAGCTCCTGATTGTTTTTTTCTGCAGGCTACATGCAGTGGAGTGTCGCCTTTTTTATTTTGAGGATCAACTGGAACATGAATATCCGTTATCAAAAAATTGATCGATTTTGTTTTTCCATTCGCACTGGCTGTATGTAGCGGCGTGTTTTCAGTATCTGGTATAAGGCTACTCGTTGAGAGAATGAATTCTTTCCAACGTCTAAGCTCATTAAGTTTCTCATCTTTAATAAGTTTATTGATATGTGTTCGTACTTGTTCTGGGTGAGTTTTAGTCCAATGCTTTTGTAATAACAAATAAATTCGTTCATGTGTATTCTTGTTCTCTTTTCTTGATTTTTGGCTAGCAAAAGCTAAATTAAGTAATGTATATTGATCAGTCAAATTAGCTGCAACGATAGGTTTGATAAAATCTAACTCACAGACATCAATTAATCGCTCAACAATTTCCAGGTATCCTTCATACACGGCGATACTCAACACGCTATGTCCTTTATAATGTCCCCGGGTAGCAACAAAATTACATTTTGCGCCTTCGTCTACCAATTTATTCACGGCAAACAAATTACCCATCCGAGAAGCGATAAATAAAGCTGTTTCGCCATTAGTCACCAAATTGCAATCTACGGTGAAGCAAGATGAATTCAGTAATATTCTGACGATATTATCACGTTCTTTATCGGCCAAACCTTTATAGCCTCTTAATAAAGCCAGAGTTAATGCAGATTCATTGTTAACCGTTATAATATTAGGGTCAACACCTTTTCTTGTCATAAGTGTCAAAAAGTTTTGTGCTGTGGCATATTGAGCTGCCAATAAAAACGGCGAAATACCATCACTCAACTGTGTAGGAGCTAATTCTGGTAGAGATAACAGAAACTGGACTATCTCGTGATGTTTTTCACTGAGTGCACTTCCTAATGCGGTACATCTTCCAAGATTAACTTCTGCCCCGAAGCTCGTTAATAGTTTTACCGCGTCTAGATTACCTGCTTCACAACTAATATAGAGTGGAGTACATCTAGTCTCATCTCTTGAAGTCTCGTTAATATCACCTTTTAGCTCTTTAACAAGAAGATCTAATAAATAGGGATTTTCACAATTCTCACAGGCCATCATGATAATGTTATATCCAAATTTTTTACTACTCTTTTCTACTATGGTAGAATTTGGAGTAAATTTGAATAATTTCAAGTAAAATCTTAAAAAATCGCGTTGTTTTAAGTGTGCTCTATCTTTATCAATATTGGGTTTAATTTTCATAGGAGAAATTAATTTAAGAATAAATCTCATCAATATTTTAGAAAGAGCCCTAAGGCTTATATTTCCGGTGATTTCCTCTTCGACAAGATGATTTATTAATTTATTAAGGCGAGTATCTTTATGAGCTTTTAACTTCGATATTAGTTCAGCAATAGAATTATATTTTTGATTAAATGTTTTTCTGAGTGTTTCAGTGTATATCAAATTAAAATAGTGAATAGTTTTTGCATCTTCATCATCTTCACTCGCTTCTTCAGTTGTAGTCACTTCATCTTCGTCATCGTCATCGCTCTTATTGAGGACTAAGGACGTATCTTCAGTAATTATTTCTTTAGTAACACCATTTTTTTTCATTAGTTTATCTGCCTGTAATTTGAAGTTAAGCGGCCCGACCTAAGTTTGATAAGTTCTTACAGAGCTCGTCAAACTTAGATCGGGCCCCTATATCTTTATACGGAGGTTTTTTCCTCAATTAAATCTATTAATTCATAGATCAAATCCATTGCTGCTCGCGGATTGAGTTGATCTGGATTTACTCGCTGTAATTTAGTAATAACAGGATGTTGTTCCTGTACAAACAAATCACCTTGTTGGGGTTGTAAGGCTTTTTGAGTGATAGTGTGATGTTCAAGATCGCGCAATTTTTGTTTTGCTCGTCGAATCACTGATTGAGGCACACCGGCTAATTGAGCCACATGAATTCCGTAACTTTGATTAGCAGGACCTGGATTCACTCGGTGTAAAAAAACCACACGATCACCATGTTCTACAGCATTCAGATGTACATTGCCGATATTAGTTAAAGCTTCAGGCAATGTCGTGAGCTCAAAATAATGCGTAGCAAAAAGGCAAAGTGATTTATTGTGATTAGCTAAATGTTCTGCTGTGGCCCACGCAAGTGCAAGTCCGTCAAACGTACTCGTGCCCCGACCAATTTCATCCATTAAAACAAGACTATTTTCTGTGGCATTGTGCAATATCGTTGCAGCCTCAGTCATTTCCACCATAAAAGTGGAGCGACCACCTGCTAAATCATCCGCAGCGCCGATGCGCGTAAAAATGCGATCGATGGGGCCAATGCTAGCAAATTCGGCAGGAACAAAACTCCCAATGTGAGCGAGCAAGATGATCAGTGCCGTTTGTCGCATATACGTGGACTTACCCCCCATGTTTGGTCCAGTGATAATTAATAAACTGGTTTTAGGATCAAGTTGAAGATCGTTGGGCACGAAAGGTGAGGAGGCTGTGGTTTCAACAACAGGATGTCGGGCTTCCCTTAATGTAATTCCAGGTTCGTCAGTTAATTGTGGTGCGACATAATTAAGTGTGTCCGCTCGTTCAGCGAGATTAATTAATACATCACATTCTGCGAGTGCGTGAGCGGTAATTTGTAATTCGGGTAAGTGAATTAATAACGTTTCTAGCAGTGCGTCGTACAACATTTTTTCTCGAGCGAGTGCTTTTGATTTTGCACCCAATACTTTTTCTTCGTATTCTTTTAATTCGGGCGTGATATAACGTTCAGCATTTTTCAGTGTTTGTCGACGTAAATATTCTGTGGGAGCTTGCGCGCTTTGTGCGCGAGTCAACTCAATATAATATCCGTGAATGCGATTATATCCGACTTTTAATGTATTAATTCCGGTGCGTTGACGTTCTCGAATTTCAAGTTGCACAAGAAAATCGTTGCTTTCTTCACTGAGTGAACGTAATTCATCCAGTTCTGCATCATAACCGGTTGCGATGACTCCGCCGTCACGAATTACAACGGGAGGATTTTCAACTACAGCGTCTGATAATTGTTGATGTAATGCTGAGTATTCGCCTAATTGATTATGTAATGATTGAATTTTTCGATCTTCAAAATGTGAAAGAGCTTGTTTCAAAGCGGGAAGCACCGCTAATGTACTTCGCAATGTCACGAGATCTCGAGGACGTGCAGAACGTAATGCAATACGTGCACCAATTCTTTCGATGTCGCCGACGGTGTTAAAATGCGATTGAAGAGCGCTAAATTGACGCGTTTCTTTAAAAGTTGCAATGGCACATTGACGTTCATGCAATACAACACGATCTCGTATAGGTCGCAACAGCCAACGTCTGAGTAATCGTGATCCCATTGGAGTTGCAGTTTTGTCGATCACTGAGGCCAACGTAAATTCTTTTCCGCCGGCTAAGTTGTGCACAATTTCTAAATTGCGCTGAGTGGTTGCATCGAGTAAAACACATTGATCACGACGTTCAATTTTCAGCGATCGAATATGGGGTAGAGCACCACGCTGTGTATATTTAACATATTGCAACAATGCGCCTGCCGCACATAATCCGAGTGGATAATCTGCGCATTCAAAACTCGACAGATCTTGTGTGCCAAATTGATCGCAGAGCTGCCGATTTGCGCTTGCTAAATCGAATTCCCATACGGGACGTCGACGTAAACCTTTAAAATGTGCAACGAGTGGTTCGAAAGTATTGTCTTCACTGATTAAAATTTCTGCGGGTTGGAGTCGTTCTAATTCTGCTAAAAGATTCTCTGGCGATACGAGTTGTAAAAGCGCAAAGGCACCGGAAGTGACATCAATGAAACTGACGCCAAAACGTTCCTTGTTGTTGAAAATGGCCACTAATAAATTGTCACGACGTTCTTCGAGCAGGGCTTCTTCGGAAACTGTACCGGGCGTGACAATTCGCGTTACTTGGCGTTCGACGGGGCCTTTGCTAGTAGCTACATCGCCTACTTGTTCACACATGGCAACTGATTCGCCGTGTTTGATGAGTTTCGCCAAGTAGCCATCAACTGCGTGGTAGGGGACTCCTGCCATCGGAATGGGTGTCCCACCCGAATTTCCACGCGAGGTAAGCGTGATGTCTAGTAATTGGTGGGCGCGAAGGGCATCTTCCATGAAGAGTTCATAAAAATCGCCCATGCGATAGAACAATAATATATCAGGGTATTGAGCTTTGATGCGTAAATATTGTTGCATCATGGGAGTATGTTGATTATTGGTGATTTCATCTGATGTCATCATTTTTCCCTAGCGGTTTATCATCAACGTTGGAATAAATCATATCTGAAATTTTTCCTTAATGAAACGAGTAGGAATCTTTTAAATATCGTGGAATAATGGACCTGATAGGTAATAAACTAATTCACAATGAGAGGGGATGAAACTATGATGGATGACAACAAAAAGAAGGCGCTATCCGCGGCGCTGACTCAAATTGAACGTCAGTTTGGCAAAGGATCAATTATGTTGATGGGTGATCCGAGTATCGCTCAAGGCATTGATGTGATTTCTACAGGGTCTTTGGGGTTGGATATTGCGCTAGGAATTGGCGGCTTACCTAAAGGTCGTGTGGTGGAAATATACGGACCTGAGTCTTCTGGTAAAACAACCTTAACCTTACAGGTCATCGCTCAATGTCAAAAAGCCGGTGGAACGGCGGCGTTTGTCGATGCAGAGCACGCGTTAGATCCAGCTTATGCTGAAAAACTGGGTGTGAATGTTGATGAATTGCTTGTTTCTCAACCGGACACAGGTGAGCAGGCACTAGAAATTGCTGATATGTTGGTCCGATCAAGTGCAGTGGATGTTATTGTCATCGACTCGGTGGCTGCCTTAACGCCTAAAGCAGAAATTGAAGGCGAGATGGGCGATCAGCACATGGGCCTACAAGCTCGATTAATGTCTCAAGCATTACGGAAACTCACCGGCAACATTAAGCGCACAAATACCTTGGTGATTTTCATTAACCAAATTCGTATGAAGATTGGCGTGATGTTCGGAAGTCCTGAAACGACAACGGGTGGTAATGCATTAAAGTTTTACGCTTCTGTTCGTTTAGATATTCGCCGGATTGGCGCCATCAAAAAAGGTGATGAAGTTTTGGGAAGTGAAACCAAAGTTAAGGTGGTTAAAAACAAATGTGCACCTCCGTTTAAAGTGGCTGAGTTTGATATTCTTTATGGCGAAGGCATTTCATGGGAAGGTGAGCTGATCGATAAGGGTGTTGAGCACGGGTTCGTAGAGAAGTCAGGTGCTTGGTACAGCTATAAAGGCGAAAGAATTGGTCAAGGTAAAGATAATGCGCGTGTCTTTTTAAAAGAAAATCACGCAATGGCGAAGGAAATTGATGCTGCACTTCGCGCAAAATTATTAGTACCTACTACAAAAACTTCTGCTGCAGCTGAAGTGATTGAAGAGCCCGAAGAAGCATAATTGTAAAGGGAATAGTTGAGTGACGAAATCGTCTTCTGCTTCTGCCGTCATGCTTCGTGCCATGGATTTGTTAGCGCGACGTGAACATTCGCAGTTTGAGTTGGCTCGCAAATTGCGAATGAAAGGTTTTGCCGAAGACGATATTCCCAGGACTCTTGCTTCATTGATGAAAAGTGGATTGCTTTCTGATCAACGATTTGCCGAGCAATATTGTCGAGCTAGAACTCGGCGAGGATTTGGTCCACGAAGAATAGAGCAAGCTTTACGTGAGCGCGGTGTGTCAGAAGAATTAATTGCGCAGACGTTGGGTGATATTCCAAACCAAGATTGGAAAGCATTAGCTCAAAGTACCTGGGTAAAAAAATTTGCAGGCAAAAAGCCCGAAGATTATCTGTCTTGGGCAAAGCAGAAGCGATTTTTGCAATATCGAGGATTTGAGGATGAACACAGTGAATGGTTGTCTTATGAAAATTTATAAAGGTCCTTTGTTTATTTTTAATTTAGTGACAGGGTAGTGCTTCTACCGATTAATTATGCGAGTTTAGTCTATGAAAACCAGTGAAATTCGATCAAAATTTTTAGCGTATTTTAAACAGCATGGCCATAGCGTTGTTTCCAGTAGCTCATTAATTCCAGGAAATGACCCTACATTATTATTTACAAACGCAGGTATGGTGCAGTTTAAAGATGTATTTTTAGGTATGGAACAACGGCCTTATAATCGTGCAACAAGTAGCCAATGTTGTGTACGAGCCGGTGGAAAACATAATGATCTTGATAACGTAGGCTATACCGCTCGCCATCACACGTTTTTTGAAATGCTCGGTAATTTTAGTTTTGGTGATTATTTTAAAAAAGCAGCGATCGAGTTTGCTTGGAAGTTTTTAACTCAAGAATTAAAAATACCAAAAGAAAAGTTGTGGATAACCGTTTATAAAGACGATAAAGAAGCAGAAGACATTTGGTTGAACGATATTGGCGTGAGTCGAGATCAATTCGCTCATCTTGGTGAAAAAAGTAACTTCTGGTCTATGGGTGACACAGGACCGTGCGGTCCTTGCACTGAAATTTTTTATGATCACGGCGATAGTATTCCCGGCGGACCTCCAGGATCTCCAGAAGAAGACGGCGATCGCTATGTTGAAATTTGGAATTTAGTTTTCATGCAATTTAATCGCCATCCTGATGGTTCCATGACACCTTTACCAAAACCGTCAGTGGATACCGGAATGGGATTGGAACGTATAGCTGCAGTTAAGCAACAGGTACACAGTAATTATGATATTGATCTTTTTCAACATTTGATTCAGGCGACGCAAGCTCTTTTGCTTCAAGCAAAGTTGTCAAATGATGAAGAAAGTCTTACTTCTATTCGTGTTATTGCCGATCATATTCGTTCAGTTGCATTTTTGATCGCCGATGGTGTAATTCCTTCCAATGAAGGAAGAGGCTATGTTTTAAGACGTATTTTGCGTCGAGCGATTCGTCACGGAAAAAAATTAGGATTATCACCTTCATTTTTCCATGAAATGGTTCAGCCACTGGTTGATGTAATGGGTGATGCCTATCCACGATTAATCGAAGAAAAAGACCGTATTATTTCAGTATTAAAACGCGAAGAAGATCAGTTTGAAAAAACATTAGATCAAGGCATGCAATTATTGGAAGAAGCGTTTGCAAAAATATCGGGTCAAGAAATTCCGGGTGAAGTTGTTTTTAAATTATACGATACCTATGGGTTTCCTACGGATTTAACGGCAGATATTGCGCGTGAGCGTGGATTTGCCGTTGATTACGCAGGTTTTGATGAGGCGATGGGTGCGCAACGCAAACAATCGCAATCAGCGAGTCAATTTGCCGTTGATTATACCGGGCAATTACAGGTGCAGGGTGAAACGGCTTTTACGGGTTATGATAAAACGACTGACGAAGCGACAGTCACTGCCTTGTTTGACCAAGATGGTAAAGCAACTAAAGAATTAATTGAAGGGCAGTCGGGTATTGTGATTTTGGATCGTACACCTTTCTATGCAGAAGCGGGCGGCCAAATTGGTGATAAAGGAAAAATACAATATGAACAGGGATATTTTAGAGTCTCTGATACCAAAAAGCAGGGCATGGTGCATCTTCATTATGGGAAGATAAATCACGGGGTTTTGCGCGTAAATACCAAAGTCGATGCCGAAGTTGATTCGGATCGTCAATCCATAATGATCAATCACACCGCAACACATTTACTACACGCTGCATTACGACGCGTTGTTGGCGCTCATGTTATTCAAAAAGGATCCCTCGTCGCGGCTGATCGTTTGCGCTTTGATTACGCTCATCATGAACCCATGACACCACAACAAATTTTGGATGTTGAGCGCTTAGTCAATCAACAAATCCGTGCGAATTTAACAGGTAATGTTGAAACCATGTCACCCGAACAAGCCACTAAAAAAGGTGCGATGGCGCTGTTTGGAGAAAAATATGGCGATGAAGTTCGAGTGCTTAGTATCGGTGAGTTCTCGATGGAATTATGTGGCGGCACGCACGTTAAACATACAGGTGAAATCGGTTTATTTAAAATTATTTCTGAAACAGGCATTGCTGCTGGCATTCGACGTTTAGAAGCTGTAACTGGCGATGCTGCATTAACATGGTTAGAAGAAACTGAATCTCATTTATTGCAGGCTGCGCAATTACTCAAAACAAATCGACAAAATATTATTTTAAAATTAGAGCAGAGCATAGAAGAAAAGCGTCAGCTCGAAAAAGAAATAAATCAGTTAAAATCACAACTTGCGGGATCAAAAACGTCTGATCTCATTAGCCAAGCTAAAGACATTAACGGAGTAAAAGTTTTAGCGGCAAGAGTTGATGGAGTTGATGTCAAAACTGCACGTGATTTAATCGATCAACTCAAAGATAAACTAGGCAGTGCCATCATTTTGATAGCGACAGTCGAAGATCAAAAAGTTCGACTGGTTGCCGGAGCTACTAAAAATTGCGCCGATCGCCTCAGCGCCGGAGAACTTGTCAATTTTGTTGCTGCACAACTTGGCGGCAAAGGCGGTGGTCGCTCTGAACTTGCACAAGGCAGTGGTGAAAACCCCGAAAAATTAGATGAAGCATTGGATGGCGTATTTGATTGGGTTAAGGCCCAAGAGGGTGGTCTAAAAGTTGCTCAAGGTTAATCTGACTATCAAAGGTAAAATAATCGCATAGCCAAATCGAATTTATAGGAACTATTCTAGGCATAGGAGATTGACAGTGAAAAAAGAGTTTGTTCACGGAAGAAGTCATGTTGCTGATGCGTTACTTAGTGAGTTTTGTAAGCGCAAAACACCTTACAACATGGAGGCATTCGGAATACCTATACAAGTTGATGATACCGTCTATCCTCCAGAAACTGATGAAATCACGCTCCTATATTTAGAGGATAAAGGCACTAGTATGCTTCGTTCAGGTGTTCGTGTTTTAGATTTTGGTACCGGTACTGGTATCCTTGCTATATTTGCTGCAAAACATGGAGCGCAGGTGACAGCCATAGATATCAATCCTAAGGCTGTGCAATGTACACAACACAATTGCAATGTAAATGGTGTGGCTGATCAGGTTCAGGTCTTGTTAAGCGATGGTTTTTCTAATATTTCTCCCGACTCTAAATTCGATATTATCCTTGCTTCTATACCTTGGGAAAGCTCAGAAGCTAATAATAATATGGAAATCGCTTTTTACGACCCGCAATTTAAAGCGCGCACCAATCTTTTTGAAACTGGCTATCATCATTTACATCCAGATGGCTGTATTCTTATTAGTTATTCACGCCGTGTAGAAAAGATAAATCCAATGAAAACTTTTTCCGATAATTTCGACTTTCAAATTGTTCATCAGGTTCCTGCTACGGATGGAAACGAAGAGACTTATTTGATTAAGGCTACAAAAAAATAAAAGTCATCGTATCTCAAGATAGGACCCCATTATTTTTTTGGTTTTGAATTCCATCCCATAAAGTTATACAGGTAGTACTGTGCCATACCGGTATATTCATGCAGAGCCAAGTCAAGAAGGGCTAAATTCTGAGATAATGGTAGCAGAGAGATATGTGCTGATAATCGATCAGAGGCTGCTGGCAAGGGATATAAATCAAACGCCTGGAATAATAGCAAAGATCGTTTCATATGAAAGCCAGAGGTAACCAAGGTGAGGTTATCAAGATTTTGTGAACGAATAAGTTCGCTGGAGAATTTTGCATTTTCAAAGGTATTTCGGCTCTTAGATTCCATGATGATGTCTGCAGAAGGCACCCCAATTTCCATTAACTCACGTGCCATAACAGCGGCTTCTGCAGTGCCATGCTTTGTTGGATCTCCCCCGGAAGTGATGACGCGACAGACGACTGCTTGCTTTTTGCAGAGATAATAAAGTCGTGCAGCTTCGTGAATCCTAGAGTATCCAAGTGGATGCGTGGAGATGTGTGAAGTAGCAGGCCATTGTGTAGTGCCTATCCCAAGAATCAAAATCGCGTTTCGCTTTGTCCAATGAGGCGTTTCAAGGGGCGCCTGTGATTGCAGTGAATTGAGAGTAAGTTGAGTGAGTAATCCAGAGCCTGCCAGTAAGAATAAGACCAAAGTAACTAGGTTGAAAAATATTCCAGTACGTCTACGATTTAAGATTAAACTAGCTACAGCAACCAGTAGCATGGTGAGAATGATGATGATTGACATGGCTTAGATTCCTTCTGCTCAACAGCCATATTCTATACTCAAAACGTCTCAGTTTACAGTAGAAGTTAATAATGATTTTGTAAAACCTAGACGCGACGCCGTTATCTTATTTCTTTCTAATCATTTATCTGGTATATTCTTCATACAAAATGCAAGGAGGCATATATGAATAAGAAAGGATTATCGCATAATTCTATTGTAGAAAAATTTAGAGATTTACATCAAAGAGTGTTGGCTAAAAAACAGTCGAACGACGTTCTTATTGATTTTGTTCAATATTATGCAGTTCAGTCACTTCCCATGTTTTTGGAAGCCACGAGTCTGGAAGCAGATTTAGAGACGCTTTGCTGTGACGATACGCTCAGTAGTTTTTGGGATACGCTTATCACTTCAGAAGATTATCTATCTTTGTTAGAATTGGATGGTCAACTTGCATGTTATCAATTAAAGCCACAGTCTAGCCTATTAAGTTATTTTTTAATTAAAGGTGTTTTTTATTATAGTAAACATCTTGAGTTACAAAGAGTACAGACTACTTCAGGTCAAGCCACATCCAAACTTTACTTAATGAAAGCTCTCTCAAGCTATAATTTTCACGCATTTTGTGATTATTTAAATGAAATTATTGTTTTAGCAGATAGGGCGCTAGCGGAAGATAAAAAAGTTGATCTTAGTGAGTATAATAAATTTAGCGGTAACTTATATATTATTGGAAGGCAATTCGGGGCTGCAGGATTTTTGATGTTGGCTAATCTCAATCTTCCTTTATTCAAGTATTTTGGCCAAGTTGAAAAGAGCGGCAGACTTTTCTACAAATATCTTTATGAAGCCTATTTCGCTATACTTCTTGCGGAAAGGCTTGGGAAGTACTATTTAAATGATTCATTCAATGCATTACATGGAAATCAGCTTGCATCACTCTTAAATGAATCATTTGATTCAATTTTAACAATGAAAGACTATATTAAGAATACTATAGTGCATAATAAAGGCAATTCTACGCGAATCGCAAGTATTGAAACTGAGGCACTAGAACTTTATAAAAAATGGGTTCGCTCTCATTATCAAGAAGAATATTTTACGCGCGAATCTCTGTTATGTTTAGACTAATATTCCATTGATACGACTACTTAATTGTATTGCTGAGTGAAGAGGAATCG
This sequence comes from Gammaproteobacteria bacterium, assembly GCA_019748175.1. NCBI lineage: Bacteria > Pseudomonadati > Pseudomonadota > Gammaproteobacteria > Gammaproteobacteria bacterium. Next base: position 146,276 of record JAIEPX010000012.1, on the reverse strand, counting down.
TCCAGTTAGAAATCCAACTTCTTTTTTGCAATGGCATCGATATCTTTTTTACTTTCTTGAGAGGTCTCCGTGATATCTGAATCTGGGGATATTGAAGTGGGCATTTTGAAAAAATTTTGACTCCCATGAGGTGGCGTTTTAAGTGATGCTTCAGGTAATGGGCTACTCTGATCTAAATCACTGGATTGAGTCATTGAACTCTTGTCATTTAACCACTCAAGAGGTTCACGTTCTCCCCAAGGAGGACTGCATCTCATGCCATCCATATAAAACACAACTCTATTTTTAACTTGTTCCCAATTTTTAGCACAGAGTCTTAATTCTTTGGATGTGTAACTTTTATAGTTGTCGTGTGCTTTGTTTCGTATAGCTTCGGGCTGGAAGAAGTCTAAACAGAAATGTATTTTACTGCTGTGTGTTAAAAGAGCCACTTTACAAGAATAAATAAATGCTTTGTCTGCTCTTGCTTCACCTTTCTCAGTAATCATTTTCGGAGCAAACTTCTTGTGTGCTTTCCATGAATCAAGATGTCTTTGTGCAAAAGCATTATATTGTGTTTGTTTATTTTTTGGCGATTCAGCCTCTGCACCAAACATATATTCTGCAGAGAGTTCTTTATTGATGTCATCCACGGTGATAAACAATATTGTTGAGTCTGATTTACTTAACTGAAGACGAATAATTTCATAGTAAAGGGCTCGAGCTTCGTTTTCTAACCCAAACAGTAAATCCCCGGCTTCAAAGTGTTTTACAAGGTCTGATTTATCGATAGGTTCTTTTACAGGAGTACTTTCGTTCATACAATCCCCAAGCTTTTCATACAATAATCGGATATATTACCCATAGAACCTTAAGATAATATTAACTGATGTGTGAAAAAGGTCGAATCTAGACGAAGACACAGCGCAATGTGACAATCTCTAAAGGTCTGCTTTACTTAGAGATAGGTTTATTGTTCAAGGATGAGGCAATGAAAGTACAAATTTTAGGATTCAGTTTAGCTCTACTTGCTCAAAGTTCAGTTTTTGCGGCAGATGCGAAGGAAGCAGTCATCAATCGAGCTGACGTCACCTTACTCATTTGAAATTGAGGATTGTAAATTAGGATTGGTAAGTAATTCTTCAGTTGTGAAATCAGAAAAATTCAAATAGCCTAAACAGAGTACATATCCAAATTTGTTCATTTCTGAAGGGGATCCAGCAGGGAGGGTCTCTAAGTTTTTATTAAGTACGACTAATTTTGCGTTAGGTATTGGCTTTCCAATGACTGTCTGTGTATTGATAGGTTTCGGTAATAATCCTGGAGTGAGTTGGCCGACTTCCATATTGATAAAGGCGTTGCATAATTTAATAACGTGGGATGTATTTACAATATTTGAGATAGCAGCATTATCCACCGAGCGAGTTTGTAAAATGATAGTTCGTACAGATTGAGGTAATTGATCAGTATATAAAAGGTTATTTAACTGTGCTGGTGTGATAGAAATCAGTGTAATATTATTGGAAAAAGGGACTTCCGATAGATTTTCTATATCTCTTACAAGATGTACTGTTCCTCCAGCACATAAAGCTGGGAATATTTCAAATAACGACATTTCATTGTAATGGTGATTTGAAGCTAATACGCCAGATAGTTCCTCTTTTGTGAATTGTGACAAAGACCATTGTGTTAAAATACTGATGTTTCTGTGGCTGACCAAAATGCGTGTTTGGCTGTGCTGTGAGTGAGATGTTGGTATAACGATTGCTATATCATCGAGATTAATAGGTATTAATGGGTTATCACTTGATTTGAGTCGAATAAACTGCCAGTCCCTATCGAGGCAGATCATTTTGTTATCAAGAGTACTGAATTTTCTCAGAAAATCTTTTTCTGTAATGATTGCTCTACAACTTAGTTGGACAGAATCGATACTACTAGGAGTTATATCACAGTTTATGGGTGAAAAAGCGGCGCCAGATTTTAAGACAGCCAGAATAGCAATGAGTAAATCAAAATCACGATTCAGGCAAATACCAACTATATCACCTTGTGTGATATCCAAATCTATAAGATAGTGAGAGAGTTGGTTTGCCAGATTATTTAATTTTTCATACGTCAAGCATATCCCATTGTTTACTGCGGCAAATGAGCTATATTCTTTTTCAGCAATGGATTCGAACATCTCAATCACAGTTATTCTTGGATAAGATATATCTGAATCATTGAAAAATGCATTATTGTGAGAATCGTGATTTCCCATATTTTCACTATCATGAATAGCAGTGTTTATTTGTTTGGCTAGTGTTTCAACATTTGGATCGAAAAACATAGTTTCGTGGTTACCTGGGGCTATAATGGTTTTTAAGTATGGAGTCCTTCCTGTCCAGTGGTTACTTGGGGACTCGATGTCAGAGAAAATACTTAAGGTACTTTTCGCTTTGAATAGTACTAGAGGGCAATCAATCCAATCGAGACTATAGGCATCAAGTAAATGTGAACGATGCCATGCAAAGTCAATAATAGGTTTAATACTGTTATTATTAACTTCAGGAAGTTTCTTCTTTAGCTCATTATACTGCGCTTTCATCTCTTTTTTCAAAAAACGATGTGTAGAAACTTCGTCAGGGTATTCTGCCCACCCATCTAGTAGTCCTACAAATAAGACTTTTTTACCTTCAGCGATCAATTGTTTTGCGATTTCTGCTGCCATATTTGCACCGAAGGATGCACCTGCCAGAAGATAAGGACCATTTGGATGAATGTTTTTAATTTCTTTAGCATAGAATGTAGCCATTGCTTCGAAAGTAGAAAAATGAGCTCTCTCTGTAGATAAAGCAGGATCTTGTAATCCATAAATTGGTCGATCTTTACCTAAATATTGTGCGAGTTTAACAAACCAGAATATTGTTCCACCTACAGGGTGAATTAAAAATAATGGTGGTTTATCTCCTTTTAATTGTAAACCAACTATAGGAGAAGTGATGTTTTCGTAGCTATCAAGATTTTGAAATTTTTTATGAATTATAGCTTTGGCTAATTGTCGTGGAGTTTGTAAGGTTAAAATATCAGGCAAAGATAAAGATATTGAGAAGCAATCTTGTATATTCGATAATATCTGAATTGCTGAGATAGAATTACCACCGAGTTCAAAAAAACTATCATTAGGTTCAATATTTTTTGCAGAGAGTACTTTATTAAATAGATTTAAGATTAGTTGTTCGGTCGGGTTTTCAACGGGGTTATAATTCCCGATGTCTTTTTTATGATGAGATGCATATAGTTGCAAGATTTGCTCTTTATCGACCTTTCCATTTGTATTGATTGGTATCCCTTCAACGGGAATAAACTCATCAGGAATCATGTAGTACGGTAAATATGAAGCGAGATGCGTGCGTAAGTCTGATATGTCAAAATTCATATTTGGATTTTTTAAAGTGAAAAATGCTTTCAAATGAGCTTCATTATAATTATCCCCAACTTTTAATACAACACAATCTTTGATCGATGTGAATTTTAGTAAGATAGTACGAATTTCTTCTAGTTCAATTCGATACCCACGTATTTTAACTTGATTGTCTAGTCGATCAATAAACTCTAGTTCGCCTGAAGGTAGCCACCTAGCTAAATCACCTGTGCGATACAGTCTTTCTGCTACTGAGCTAGAATAGGGGTTTGGAATAAAACGTTTCTTATTTAGTTCGGGTCTATTAATGTATCCTGGAGTTATACCATCTCCACCAATTACAAGCTCTCCTGGAACGCCAATCGGTGCTATTTTTTGTCTTTGATCTAAGATATAGATAGCTGTATTTGCAATAGGTTTACCTATTACGATCTTTTTATTTGAATATACACGAGAGATAGTAGACCAAATTGTCGTTTCTGTAGGTCCGTATACATTCCATAAATTTGCACCCATAGCTAAGATTGAATTAGCCAAGCTTTGCGTGAGCGTCTCTCCACCCGAGATGATTTTAATTCCTTTTTTAGGTTTCCAACCCGCATTTACCATTAAGAATAGAAGACTAGGGGTACCTTGAATTATAGTTGGAGAGCTTTCGTTCATAAGTTTAGTGAGAGAAGAATTAGTTTTTGTAGATTCAGAGCTTGCAATTTCAAGCTCCATTCCCCAAAGCAATGGCCCAAATATTTCGAGTGCAGATATGTCAAATGAGATACTTGTGAATGATAGTAATTTATCATTTGAAGAAAGTTTTAATTCTCTAAATATTGAGTAGATTGTATTGATTACACTTTTGTGTTGAATCTGTATGCCTTTTGGCAAGCCTGTAGTGCCTGAGGTATAAATGATATAAATCAGATCACTATAGGATAATTCTATTAATGGGAGGTTGTCATAAACAGTTGTAATAAGGTTGCTATTAAGAATATCAATGGATAGGCTTAGATATTTAGGATCGATAATACCTAATAATGAAGATTGAGTGAATATGAATTTAGCACCCGCATCATCGAGTATGTAATTAACCCTATAGGTGGGGTAAGTTGTATCAATTGGTAAATAAACACCCCCAGCTTTAAGTATTGCTAAAAGGGCAATTACCATTTCAATACTTCTATCAATATAAACAGCGACAACATCACCCTTGTTTAAACCATTTTCAAGGAGATAATTAGCCCAGCGATTGGTCACTTTATCAAGTTTATCGTACGTCAGTTTTTCATTTTGATAGGTGATCGCAGTTTTAGATGGATATAGGTTTGCTATTTCCGTAAAAAGGTTCGTGATAGTGAAATGAGGATAATCTGATTTTCGATGGTTCCAAGAGTTTTTTAGCAATGATGATTCAGTAATTGAAAGTATATCAATATCCTTAGTATTACGTATATTATCATCAATAATTTCGCAGAGGGTGTGGTAATAATTTGTCATAATGTTTTCAATTATAGTTGTACATATAACATTTTTGTTATATGTCATAACCAGTTGAATTTTATCATGAGGGTATACATTAAGGACGAGTGGATAATGAGTAATCGCGTTGACTTTTAATTCACTGATATGTTCATCAATAAAATCCAAGGGGTAATTCTCAAAAACGAAAAGCGTATCGAAAAGTTGGTCTTGTGTATTTCGTTTAAGCCACTTATAGATATCTAACAGTGCTGTATGAGAATGTTGTGTTATATCAAGGATGTTGTCATTTATCCGCTTAAGTGATTGCTGCAATGGCTCATCATCTTCGAGTGTAATTCTGCACGGTAGTGTATTAATGAGCGGACCGATGATGCTTTCATTAGTGAAATAATCATTAGGTCTTGTTGAAATCGCAACACCGACGCTAATGTCCAATGAGTCAGTGTATCGTGAGATCAGTAAAGCCCATGCGTATAACATTACGGTGTTAAGCGAGGTGTTGCAGGACTTTGAAAACTTTTTGATTTTAGATGCGTACTTATCGGGTATTACGAACTCATGTTGATGAAAGTCCGGGGATGTATTTTCATGAATTTCACCGAGTAATTTTGTTATTGCGATACTATTAAATCTATTTAAGTATTTTATCCAAAAACGCTTACTTAATTTATGATTAAATTTTTGATTTTGATAAGCGATGTATTCGGAAAAAGGTACCGCTGGAGGTAGGTAGTATTGTTGATCTGAAAGAAGGGCGTGGTATATTAGATATAATTCTGAAATGACATTTTTTATACTAGACGCGCCAAGTAAAATATGATGATGTGTCCAAACTATGACGTATGTACTTGGGTTGGTTTGAATAATACTTAATCGCATCAGAGGATGATCTGAAAAGTCAAAATAACGTTCTTGATCTTCGCGAAGTATCGCATTTATCATCGCCTTTTTTGCTTCTCGTGATAATGAAGAGCAAATATAATTTTTCCACGGTAATTTGATCGTTGAATCGACAATCTGAATAGGAGATTTGAAATGTTTCCAAAGGAAGGTGGTTCTAAATATACTATGGCGTTTGATAATGGTTTCCCAAGCCTTTTTAAATACCCGCAAATCTAAAGCGCGGGTATCTGTCCAAATATATTGAGAGTGATAAATATTACTGTCAGGATATTGTAAGTGGTGGAACAACAAACCACTTTGTAACGAAGAAAGCTGAGCAATATTTTCTAAATTAGGGTATTTAGTAATGCAGATACTTAATTGTTCCTGAGTGAGGGAGGCTAGTGGGAAGTCGTGAGACACCAACGTTTGTGATAGTGAATTGATACATTGAGAAACGATAGAATTAATATTTTTTATGTAGTGGTTGGAAACTGCTTGGATTGTAGAGGCTTTGTAATAATTAGCACTATATTTCCATTCCAAATGTAACTTATCGTTTTTGATCCACGCTGTTAATTCAATCAAAAATTGCCGTAAAGAAGTCGCCGAGTCTGTTAATCTAATTGGGCGTCCAACCAATTGCATGTCACTAGTATTGATCCCAGCATCAAAATTCCCAAGAAAATTAAAACACATTGAGGAAACTAAGATGTCATTCACTATTTTGCGAGTGTTAAGATCTTCTGTAAGATATTTGACTAATCCAAAGCCAATGCCTTGTCGCGGAATATTGCCAATTTTTTTACGGACATTTCTGAGCATGTTTAAATATTGAATTTTATTTTGTGAAGATTCTAATGATAATTTTATAGGTGAAAGAGAGGTAAACCATCCCATAGACCGTGATAAATCAAGTTTGCTATTGAAGGTTTCACGACCATGGCTCTCCATGTAAAAATTAATTTCATTTAGATCAAAATAATCACACAATGTGATTGCCAATGCTGTAGTTAATATATCCCTCGCGCTTACTTGCTTATATGTTAAGCTTATATTGGTAAGGTCGAGTTCACTTTCGATAGTTTTTGCATTTTTCTCAGTATTTTCGCCTCGTCTAAAATCAGTTGGTATTTCATTATCAGATGATTGCTGTAGCCAGTAATTGGTTTCATTTAACAAGGTAATTGATGATGAAAATTCACAGAGGTACTTACTCCATGATTTAAAAGAGGATGATTTTATTGGAAGTGGAATTGTTTTGTTATGATAATAAGTATGGTATGCCATGAAGAAATCGTCTAAGAATATTCTCCAAGAAACCCCGTCAATTACTAGATGGTGTGCGATTATTGCGAGGTAATTATCATTTGATCCGCTAAACAGTACACATCTCACTAAAGGAGGCTGGTCTAGTTTAAATTTAGAGTATGTTTTAGATATTTTACTTTCCATTTCAGCAATTTTAGAGTCATACTTTTTGCTGGCAAGTGTGTCGTGATTTACTTTGAATGGTTCAACTATGCTATTAATAGTTTGTTGCCAGTGACCTTCTGAATTCTCATAGAAGGTTCGTAAGATGTCATGGTGTTGAATAAGTGCGTCGAAGGTTTTTTCAATAATTGATTCATCTGGTTTTGCATCTAATTTAAGTAATACATATTGACTAAAACTTGATGTCATGGAATATGCAGACTCGAAAAACCAATGTTGAATTGGTGTTAAGGGGATATTTCCTTCAATCGTGTCTGTTATACTTTCATTTGACGTCTTTGATTGTATTGGTTTTAGACGTGGGGCAAGTTTTGATATGCAGGGGTAATGAAAAATATCAGCTGCTTTTAATTTCCAGCCATCATGGTACGCTTTTGTGATTATTTGCATTGCGATGATTGAGTCGCCACCCATTGCAAAAAAATTATCATTTCTGCCTATGTGTTTTATTCTTAATATTTGACTCCATATTTTGACTAATAAGGCTTCTTTATCATTTCGTGGAGCTTGATAGTTCTTTGCATCAAGAGGTAATGGATCAGGCAGTTTTGAATGGTCAATCTTTTTGCTAGGTGACAAAGGAAAATTATCGATGATGACATACTGTAAGGGTACCATGTATTCTGGCAAATGTTGAGACAAGTAATGTTGCAATTCAACTATGTTGAAATGTTGACTTTCTGGTACAATATATGCAATTAATTGATGTCTGTTTGATTTAATTGGTTTGGAGACGACAACTCCCTGTTTGACAGAATGATATTTTAACAGCCAACTTTCAATTTCACCTAATTCGACTCTAATTCCTTTTATTTTAACTTGACTATCTATTCGAGAAATGAAAAGAATGTTCCCATCTGGTAGCATTTTCACTATGTCGCCAGTTTTATACAGTGTATTGCCCTTTGAAAACGGGTCTTTAATAAATGCTTTTTGAGTCAGTTGTTCGTGGTTAATATAACCTTTAGCGATTCCAAGTCCTCCTAGATACAATTCGCCTGGAACTCCGACTGGAAGTAGATTGAAATAATTATCAAGTATATAAGCTGAGCTGTATGAAATAGATTTTCCAATTGGGATGCTATCACGACCTGGTTTGAGTTTATCGATAGTATAATATGTTGACCAAGTTGTATTTTCAGTAGGGCCATACCCGTTTATGATAGTGAGATTTAGATTCAGCTCTTCTTTTCTCTTTAAAAGCCTTCGAACATCTTCACTTCGAACAACTTCTCCTCCTAGAATCAATATTCTCAGGTTATCAAAAGTATCTGGCTCGGCTTTATAAACTTCCACGAAAACTGCTGGGGTCATGAACAAGATTGTACAATTATCTCTAATAATATTATGTAATTTTTCTGGTTCTAAACCTAGAGTTTTATCAATGATAAATAAGGTGGATCCGTTCAGTAATGCTCCCCAAATTTCAAAAGTTGATACATCAAAAATTAGCGTAGTGAATTGAGCAACAATATCATTTTGAGTAAACTGTACATAATTTTGCTCCTTGACTAATCGCACAATTCCTTTATGGTAAATCTGAACGCCCTTGGGATCACCTGTTGATCCTGAAGTGTATAATATGTACGCCAGGTCATCAGGTAATATTTTGACTTGATGATTTGTAGGTAGTGAGTATTGGTCAAGTATTTCAGTATTCTCAACATTAAGTACCGGAATATTGAGGTTTTCAGTGCATGCATGAGTTACTTGTAAATTCTGGGTATTAGTGAGAACCATTGCAGCATCAACGTCTTTAAGAATATATCGCAGTCTGTTTGTAGGATTATCTGGGTTTAGTGGAACATATATGCAATTAATTTTTAGTATTGCAAGCATCGATATAATTGCAGTATCAGACTGATTCATTATTAAAGCTATTGATTTTTGCGGGGATTTTACATGCTCTAGAATATACGCTGCAAGGTGATTAGATTGGTTATCCAGATCTTCATAAGTTAATGAGTGTTCAGAGGAAATTATGCTGAGATGATTTCCATAACGATTAACTTGCTCCTTAAAGAGTTGTATAACGTTTGAATTAAGAATATTTTTTGTATCATCTATCTTTGCAGGTAGTAATTGTTGAATTTCTTTTTTATCTAAATATGAATGAGCAATAATTGGTGTTAAAATATTATTTTTGATAGAATCAAGCAAATTAAAGAGATGAGAATGTATTTTATCTAATAATTCTTTAGGTTTAATTTCTTCGTTTTTAGAAGAACCTAGTGCAAGTACGTATTCCCTGTTGGCAGTGTCAATTGTCAATTTGAAATATGAGGTTGTTAATTCTAGTTGTGACTTTAATTGAGGTTCTTTTTTGTTAATATACTCGATTAGGCACGGATATATTCCTGGATGACTAGTTGATATATCAGTTAAGTCAGGATAACGATAGGTAATGTCATTTAAAAATGTTGAATGTGTAGTTACTTGATTTATTTTTTTTTCAATCTGAGCATATAAATCTAAAAACGTGTCTTGAGGTTCGAAATGCAGATTGAGTGGAACGATATCTGAAAAGAAACTTGTGTTGATTTCAGTATTTTGTTGTGGTCTGTAAATGCCTAGTGTTATGTTATTTTTATTTGTGATGCGAAATAAATATATTGACAGAATGCATAGATAAGAAATTTCCCAATCAAAATGTTGATTTTTGTGGCTCAGTAGAGGTTCAAGATCAAGCTTTTTTTGGCTTGTTATTTTAAATTTTGTAGTCGGATGAGAAAAGTATGGAAAGCTTGTGGGATTAATGGCGCAAAGCTCATCCACCCAGTAACGTTCATGTGGAAATAATTGGGTAATTTTAGAAGATATTTTTTCCATTAGAGCGATATCATGGTGAGAAATAGTGTCTCCTTCACTTAATTGGGTCAATTTTTTTAGATTAAGAAAATTACAAGGGTGCCCATCCAGGGTTTTTAGTGAGGTTATGAATACATCGCCTGTTTTGGTGGCTATTTGAATGTGGTCATTAGTAATTTCTATTATTTGACCAGGTTCACAATCTGAACTGGAGGCCTTAATTTGCATTTCCTGGATGATGAAACATCGGGTTCCGATAAAAAACTTACAGGAAGCAAAATCATTGAGAGTATGTCCAAAATACATTGATCGCCAACTGCGATAGATATTTTGGCTGGTATCATTAAAATTAATGATTCCGCCTAGTGGAGGTTTAGCAGTGTATCCGTAGTAAGTTCTCTTAGATAAATCTTGAGGTTGAGTGATAAGATAAACACGTTGAAGATCTTCTAACAGTTCGTTGAATAGTTCTAAACCGGCTTCATAACATTTCATGTTTAGTACGAGTGCTGTATCGTCTGGGAGTATTTCAACTCTTTTTTGTTTTACTATATCCCCCGAATCAACTTTGCCTGACATCATATGCCAAGTAACTCCATGGGTGCTTTCATTGTTTAGAATTGCCCATGATGTTGCATGGAGTCCTGCATAACGGGGCAATGGGCTATCATGGAAATTGATAGCTCCCCGGCGAGGTAGCTGGAGGATCTCGTCAGTCAAAATATCTTCATGAATTATGCTGAATAAATAATCAATTTTGGTTTTTAGCTCTGATTGAATCCAAGTGTCTGTGTTTTTATAGTAAGGAATATTATTCGATACAGCCAGTGATTCGAGCTGTGGATCAGGTGAAACAATTGAAACTAGAGTGAAATTTGGGTTACTAAACAACCGGCTCGCACATTCCAAAGCGAGGCTGTTTTTGCCTATAACGACGCATTTAATACTTTCAGTACTTGTAGCCTTTGCCATATTATCAATACATCCTGAAGGTAAGATACTAATCTTGCTTTGATAGAGTATTTAGTTGACGGTCGCTACGATGTAAAGTGTATCCAGGACGAAAGCAAGTCTCTTAAATTGTTTCATTATAGCCTGGAATATATTAACATGTAAACGTAATAGTGTGGCATGTAACGTTATTCTGTATCCAGAGATTACAGGAGTTTTAGGATGATCTCATCGTTGAGTAACATGAAGGGTGACATGAAAACAAAAAATATTTGTGAAATTATAGCGAATTTATCAAGTTATATCTATTGGCAAGATGCCTCAGGTGTGATTTTAGGCTGCAATGACAGCATGTTGAAATTATTAGGCCTAAAAACGAAACAAAAATTACTTGGTAAAAACTATAGCAAGATACAAAAAAATAGTTTAATTCACGCGGGTGTCTTCGAAGAATTAAGGTCTTATGATAATAAAGTGCTCGAAAACAATAAAAAATATGAGCATGTGCTCTGGATACCGTTGAAAAAAGGCAAAAAAATTCTAGTGTCTTGTATACATAAGCCTATCTGTGTGAAAAAGAAAGTGACTGGCATCATCGTTCAGATGATCGATATCACAGAGCATAATAAGAAAGAAAAACAATTGGAAAAAATGATTAGGTCCGCTGAAAAAGAAACTAAACTTGCAGCACTTCAGTTAGATAGAATCTTAGCTCATTTACCTTCTAACGTTTATTGGGTCGATAAAAATTCTGCAAATCTAGGCTGTAATGATAATTTAGCAAAGATTCTCGGTTTTAATTCTCGAAAAGAAGTAAGAGGTTTAACGTATTATGATATGGCTAAAATTCGAAATTGGCCAAAAGAACAGGCAAAATTGTGGCGATCAAATGACCTGGAAGTAATGAAAACAGGTAAACCCAACGAAAATATCAATTTCTTAACAACTTCTAATGGTGAAATCATTTACCAAACTACAACTCGAGTGCCGTTTAGAAATGAACATGGCAAGATTGTCGGTGTCATTGGTATTTCTACAGATATTACTGATCGTGTTAAGAAAGAAAATGAACTTGTTGAGGCACGTGAAAAGGCTGAAATAGCAAATCAAGCCAAATCTGACTTTTTGGCGACGGTTAGCCATGAATTAAGAACGCCATTAAATGGTATCATCGGGATGACCGAACTTTTATCAAGACAAAAGCTTTCAACTGATCAAATCTTGTTAGTTGAAGATATCACTAATTCTGGAAAAACATTATTATCACTTATCAACAGTATTCTTGATCTTTCAAAGCTTGAGGCCGGTGAATTAGAAATCATTAATACTCCTTTCGATTTAGTGTACATAATTGATAGTGTAATAAAACAAGTATCAACACTGGCGGGTCAAAAGAATATTACTTTATCTACAAAAATAGATGGTGATGTACCGACATTGTTACTTGGAGATAGTCAAAGACTTTACCAAATACTACTTAATATATTAGGTAATGCGGTTAAGTTTACGGATCATGGTAAAGCTGATTTGATAGTGAAGTTTTTAGAGAGGTCGAATAGAAAATATACATTGTCTTTTATCATTAAAGATACAGGTATTGGTATTCCCTCAGATCAAATTGAGGTAATTTTCGACCGCTTTCGTCAGTTAGATTCTTCCTATAGTAAGCTTCATAGTGGTACAGGTTTAGGTCTTGCCATCGTGAAGCAATTGGTAGAACTAATGAAAGGTGAAATTTTCGTTGATAGTAAATTCAATAAGGGAACAACATTTACAGTAAATTTAACATTTACAGCCCAGCCTCAACTTAACAAATCAAATTTATGGGCAAGCAAGTATGCTCAGGTGAAAATTTTAATTGTAGATGATGATCTTAGTGTGGGCACAAAAATATTACAGCTTATCCATACTTCTTCAGTATCTTTAGTGTCAAGTTCGAGTGCATTTGACGCTCTTGAAAATGCCGCAAAACGCAATCATCATTATCAGCTAATATTGCTTTCAAACCATTCACATTTTTATAATAAAGGAAATTTAGGCAAGTTAAAGGAGGCTCTTCCTGCGTTATATAATCCTATGTTATTACTTTATTCTGATAAGAATCAAAAATTAGAAAAGAATGATAATGGTATTTTTGATTTCATTCATATTGCCGGTTATGACAATAAATTTATAGTGCACTTAGCATCTTGCTGGGAAAAATATCAAGCAAGTTTAACACATGCCTCAAAACTTTTCGCCGATATTAATCCAAAAATTCTTCTCGTCGAAGATAATTTAATTAATCAACGAGTAGTCCTTCATTTCTTGAAAGATTTGGGCTGTAAAGCGGATGTAGCTGATAATGGCATATTAGCCTTGAAGTTGTTTAAAAAGAATACCTACGATCTTATCTTAATGGACATTGGGCTGCCGGATATGGATGGTTTTGTTGTGACACAAAAAATTCGAGAGTTAGAAAAAAATGATCATCATACGCCCGTTATAGCATTAACTGCGTATGCTTCCGAAAATGATAGAGAAAAGTGCTTGCAAGCTGGAATCGATAATGTACTGACAAAACCTATTACGAGTATTGGTTTAACTCATATGTTATCAGCATGGCTTTTATCGCTTAGAGTGAAGTCTTAGTTATTTCTTTCATAGATAAAGACAGAGCATAATTTGACAATCTCATAAGGTCTGCTTTACTTAAAGATAAGTTTATTGTTCAAGGAAGAGGCAATGAAAGTACAAATTTTAGGATTCAGTTTAGTTCTGCTTGCTCACAGTTCAGTTTTTGCAGCTGACGCGAAGGAAGCAGTCATCAATCGAGCTGGCGTTACCATTGGATCTATAGAAATATCCAACAAAACTGACCTTGATATGGCTTATCGGATATCAGGTAAATTCGATGGATTCGTTTACGGTGTTAGAGCTGGCGAGACGGATAGGTACGTTTTCAAAGGTAGTGATACTTATACCTCTAGAATCGAAACTGGCATATGTAGAAAGATGGATGTTACGGGCAGCGTTTGCCGTGAGTTTGATAGCTTACAAGCTTGCTTGAATGAGGATTTTAGTGGATTTAGACGTTATAACACTGTCGACCTCTTATCGGAAAGCAGTTGTGAACTTGTTAATAGCTACAATTGGTAAAGATATTAAGAAAATACCACTACGTAACTAGTCGAATGCTACTTTTTTCTCTATAATCAATGGTAGGTACACCTTGGATAGGGGTGTTATTACTCTAATTAATAGAATGAATCGTTATGGCGCTAATCGTTCAAAAATTTGGTGGAACCTCAGTCGGTACTGTCGAGCGTATTCACTATGTCGCAGATAAAGTTATGGCGACACGTCATCAAGGTAATGATGTGGTAGTGGTTCTATCCGCTATGAACGGTGAAACCGATAGGCTGATTCAACTAGCCAAATCAGTTAATGCAGAACCTAATTCACGTGAATATGACATGATGGTCTCTACAGGTGAGCAAGTCTCTATATCCTTGTTAAGTATTGCCTTGTTGGCTCGTGGTTGTCCGGCAAGATCATTGACTGGGGTTCAGGCGGGGATTAAAACGGATAGTTCTCATAAAAAAGCCCGTATAGTTGACATTGATCCTACCCGTCTACAAAAAGAGTTGAGTGAGGGTAGAGTACCTGTGGTTGCAGGTTTTCAGGGATTTGACGAGTACGGAAGCATTACAACGCTAGGTCGCGGTGGTTCTGATACCACAGCTGTTGCTCTGGCGGCTGCTCTAAAGGCCCATGAATGTCAAATTTATACGGATGTGGATGGTGTTTACACTACAGACCCTAGAGTCGTACCGCAGGCTCGACGTTTAGATCGCGTCACATTCGAAGAAATGTTAGAATTAGCCAGTCTTGGTGCTAAAGTCTTGCAAATTCGAGCTGTGGAGTTTGCTGGAAAATACAACGTCCCCGTGCGAGTGTTGTCAACTTTTGAAGACGGCCCGGGAACACTAATTGCTTATGAGGATACTCGAATGGAACAACCTATTGTTTCAGGTATAGCGTTTGATCGTAATCAGGCAAAAATCACGATTCGTGGCGTTCCTGATAGACCTGGTATAGCCCGATTTATATTGGGTGCAGTCTCAGATCGAGATATCGATGTGGATATGATCGTGCAAAATGTGCCTTCTGTAGACAAAACCATCGATTTTAGCTTCACTGTTCA
This sequence comes from Gammaproteobacteria bacterium, assembly GCA_019748175.1. Classification (NCBI taxonomy): domain Bacteria; kingdom Pseudomonadati; phylum Pseudomonadota; class Gammaproteobacteria; species Gammaproteobacteria bacterium. Next base: position 131,094 of record JAIEPX010000012.1, on the reverse strand, counting down.
ACGAGATGATTATAAAACAGCCCTTGAGCTTATGAATGAAGCAGCTGTTCAACTAGAGGCTTCAGAAGTGTTGGGTGATGATAAGATTGCTAAATTATCTATTGTGGGTGTTGGGATGAAATCCCATGCAGGCGTAGCCACTCGCATGTTTCAAGCATTAGGCGATGAAGGTATTAACATTCACTTAATTTCAACATCAGAAATAAAAATATCAGTGCTTGTTAATGAAAAATATACGGAGCTAGGGGCAAGAACACTGCATTCAACCTTCGGTTTGGATGCTGCCCCCCTAGATGAGCAGAGTACTAATACTACTAAATAATTCGTATAACGTGGATATTACCTATGCAATATCCACGTAAAGTAGCGCAATATAATAGAAGCATTTGAAATTTTATGTTATTTATCAAGGCTTAAGGTTATTTTAAGAAATGGCCGATATACTGTGTTGCGTGCTCTCTGATTATTATGGCAAATTTAGCAGCATGGTCTATATTTAAGCTAATGATACTAGGAGTTTTTTTAAGGATGACGATAGGAGATGAGTAATGCTTATACTGACGCGACGAATAGGTGAATCGATTATCATTGGCGATGATATCACATTGACAGTGTTGGGAGTTAAAGGGAACCAAGTTCGAATTGGTGTCAACGCCCCAAAAACAGTTTCAGTTCATCGAGAGGAAATTTATCAACGGATACAACAGGAACGTACCAGCGACGATCCTTTAAACGTAGATATTTCTCAACAAGGTTATCATGACGATGAGTCGGATGACGAAGATAATAGAGGAAATGCGGGTTAATCTGACTCGCATTCTTTTTGAGCTTCCGCAATTCTTTTACCAACAATATTTTATACCAGCAAAAATAGCCCATTTTCGAATACACTGATATTAAATTGAAGGTTTAATTTCTTCCTGTCGAAAAAAAGGCCAGAAGGCCTTTTTTCGTTGATTGGCGCGCCCGGAGAGATTCGAACTCCCGACCACCTGGTTCGTAGCCAGGTACTCTATCCAACTGAGCTACGGGCGCAATTGAAGCTAAAAATAATGGCGGAGAGGGAGGATTATTCAGATCATCCATGATCTTCACCCTTCGGGCTCGCTTCGCTCATGCAAAATTGCTCCAGGCAATTTTGCCGACCCTCTTCTCGGGTTCTCATCCCGATACTCCTCATATTGGTAAGTACAAGCTTTGCAAGTCTGCACTTATCAATATGGCGGAGAGGGAGGGATTCGAACCCTCGATGGAGTTTAATCCCCATACTCCCTTAGCAGGGGAGCGCCTTCAGCCACTCGGCCACCTCTCCGAAGATTTGGGATGATAGCATTCTCTGCTAACGGAATAAAGCCTGTGTTAAATGTTCTTCTCGGCTGAGGTAATACGCATGAGTGGTATACTTCTACGGATTTAGTATTACAAGACTCGACGCCAATATTGTGAGCTACCTATTAGGTAGTTGGCTAATTTGATGTTCAGTCTTTTCAATTAAGGCATCTACCTTTTTTATCGCTTTATCGATATGTTTAAATACTATGTCTTGGCCTGATTTTGAAAAAGTAAAGGCATCGCGATAGGCGACAATTTTATTAAGCTGTTTTTTGTAGAAATTGAGCAATGCGAGTTGGTTCTTTGGATTAATTTCAGCACCAATTGTGTCTTTATTTTTCATAGTGAGTTCAACAGATTCTATTGCTCGATCTATTCCGCGCACTAGCCACATCATTTTCCAGAAATTACCTTTATAATGAAAAAGTGCTTTAGTACTAACTTTTGCTACAGGTAAAAGGACAAGCTCAGTTTTTTGTTCTTTTTGAGCCTGCTGTTTTTGTTCGGAAATATGTTCTTTGAGTCTATTGACCATCGCTGTTCTACTTTCAAAGCCTCTAGGATGGTGGACAGTGACAAAGACTTGTTTATTGTCTGAAGGCTGCACTTCTATACCCCTAAGCTTTTCTGAAGGACTTTTTTGAGAAGATGTTTTTTTAACCGTTGTGGGATTAGTGTATTTTTTAAGTGATAAAATGTGTATTTTATAGATGTCTTTCCAGCGGTTAAACATCTCGCGATGCGATTGATCAGGACATTTATCGCAGTAATTCATCAGTAAATTCATTCTATTTTCCAGTCGTTCAATGATAACGCTAGCATTTTTTACAGTTTGATCTCTAGTTTTGTTGTCGATAATTGATCTGAGTGCATGAACTTCATCAAGAATTGATTCATGAGCACTTTTGGCATAATCCATATCGAAATGAGAAAGGGGGATTGGATTACCGTCTTTATCAACTTCTTTTCTGTCAAGGGCATTAATCCTATTTTGATAAGATTCGATATAATTTATAGCATTACTATGGAGCTCTCTGATTGTTCTAATTTGTGCTCCACTGAAATAACTATTTTTTCCGTAGCCAGGATTGAGTTGTTGATCGTGAATTTGTTGGATAAGATTTTCAGACCACGTGTTAATTAAATCTTTTAGTTCGCTAATGTTGTGAATATACGGAGGGTGTAGAGGATGTGCAGAAGGAAGATTCCCATTAAGATCTCTTCCTTGAATAATGCCAAGATGGAAAATAAGGTGTCTGCAGGTAAAGCTGTACGCATCAATTTGTCCTCGAATAGTACCGCGTGTCGATTTGACATCAAGCTCTTTATAACTGAATGTTTCTGCAATATAGAGAGTATATTCTGGGTTAGAACGTATTTTATTTTTCGTTCTATCGAAGGATCTTTTTTGTGTGAGCCCTAATTTTATGCCAACCACTGCAACTGGTGCATATTGTAAAGTCATTTTCTTTAGATCTTGAGACCTGTCTACAGCAGCTTTATTCTCACCTTTAGTGAGAACAATATTACTATCGATATCATAAATTCCTTGTACAATTTGAGTGGCTGTACGAATTCGATCTTCAAGTCTTTTTCTCGTTATGCTTTTTCCAACACCTATTATTATCGCTGGAATCGCGAGTGGGGGAAAAAAGAATGCCCCTATACCGAAAGCTATGAAGGCTAAATTAAAGATTCTATCAATGTGCTTAGTTGTCATCATAACTTGCTGTGCAGTATTGAGCCGGCTGGCTTTTTTTCGTAATTCAGTCGTTAATTCTTTTGTGGATTTTTCAGCATTTATTAAGCTATTCTTTAATTCGATGATTTCAGAATAAAGAGTTTTGGCTTCGTCGGAAGTTGAGTCTAGAAGCTCGGTCTGATTATTGTCAATTAAGTCAGTAATTTGTTGATCATTCAAATTTGTATATCCTCTTAATTGGTTTATTTTAGATTCTATTCTATCAGTTAAGATTTTAGACAGAGAATCATACATTTCTGAGAATAATTGAATCTGCATACCCGTAGAAAAAAGTGCTTTTTGGTGTTTTTTTCGACCAGCAATCCATTTTTTTGAATAAAAAACATCGTCAGCTATTTGGTAACCAGCAATAAAAATTGGTCCAAGGGGTGTTTTTTTGAAGACAAACCGAAACAGGTCGGGTGAAGCTTTCATCATTAGATTAATAAATAGATTGGTGTAGTGTACAGATGAAAGTACAGCAGTTTCTGATGTGGTTTTTTTTGTGGTACTGCTTTTCATCCCAATAAACAGTTCATCTATTTTTTCTGCAAGTTGTATAACGATAGGTGGAGCATCTCTAAGGATGTTGAAGGCATCTTCTGAAGGTTTAGATAATTTCTCCCAAGCAGTCGACACGGAATCTACTAATTCTTTGATGAGCGTTTCATCTTGTGATAATACAACTGAGCTAAGTATTTTTTTTCTATGTTCACTCAGTATGTCTTGAACATTTAACTCATTCGGGCTGCAATTGATGGTGATAGTTGATCGACCTTCTTCACTGCTAGCGTTGAGTGTACATTTTAATCCAGCCTCACTAAGAACGTTCTGAACAATAGTAGCAACTTCTGTTGGTAATGTTTGAGATTGAATTGAGCCATCATCTGATGTCCAGTCAATTCTTCTATACGGACTTTCAAGCCCACTTAATAGGGTTCGCATACGTCGCGTTAATTCTCTATTTGCACGGGCAGCCCTTATTTTATCAAAGTTGATGATCGGTATTCTAATCTTTATACTATGCATCTGCAGCCTCATGGATTTTATTAATCCCTACTCTAATTATAGTAGAGTAATGTAAACTAGATATTGCATAGTAAAGTAATACTTAATATATAAAAGATAGCTCATTGTTTTATAATAGAAACATTGCAATAAAGTGTTAGTGAGTTTTCCTGCCGCGATGAGGGGTTTTAGGGGAGAGAATCGTGATTCTCACCTATAAATACAAGGCATTGAGCCAGCAAAATACCAAAAATTCTTAACCGGGAGATGTTGTCATGCGGCTATTGTATCGACTGTAAGCAAAATACACGATAAATCCAACGAGTAACCAAATGATAAAACGCCACCAGGTGACAGGATTTAGGTGTAAAATGAGGTATAAACAAAATCCTACGCCTAACAGTGGGATGACTGGCATAAAAGGTGTTTTAAAAGGACGATTGAGTTGAGGCTGTCGATATCGGAGTACAATCACACCGACGCAAACAATAACGAAAGCGGCTAACGTTCCAATATTCACCATTTCAGCTAATTCATGAATGGGAATAAATCCAGAAAATGCTGACATCAACAAACCACTCCAAATAATAATTCGGATTGGTGTGCGAGTTGTTGGATTAACTTGCGAAAACATCTTAGGTAGAAGGCCATCGCGTGACATGGCAAGAAAAACCCGAGTAAGTCCGTAATACATGACCAGAATCACCGTAGTAAGCCCTGCAATAGCGCCTACAGCAACTAAACTCGCTGCTGTATTATGTCCTAAGTTCAATAAAGCCTGACTAATGGGAGAGCTTACGTTTAATGTAGGGTAGGGGACTATGCCTGTTAAAAGGCCGGAAACAACAATGTAAAGAATTGTACAAAATGCGAGCGAGGTAATGATTCCAATGGGCAGATCACGTTCAGGCTTAATAACTTCTTCAGCTGTTGTAGAAACTGCATCAAATCCAATATAAGCAAAGAAAACTAATGCCGCCCCATTAAAAACGCCATTCCAACCAAAGGGCATGAAAGGTGACCAATTAGCAGGATTAACATGTTTTACTGCAATAAAAATAAAGAGAGCGATGACAGTTAATTTAGTGAGTACCATAAGTTTATTAAATCGGGCAGTGAATTTCACTCCGATGATCAACATCATCGCAATAAATAGTACAATTAACATAGCAGGAAGATTAAATAATCCTCCTTCAAATGGGCTTTTTAAAAGGTATTCAGGGATTTTAATTCCAATCCCAGCAAACATATTTTGTGCATAACCGCTCCATCCAACCGATACGGCAGACACAGAAACCGCGTATTCTAAAATCAAATCCCAGCCGATGATCCATGCGATTAATTCACCCATAGAGGCGTAGGCATAACCATAAGCACTACCACAGCCACCCACCGTAGAGGCTAATTCTGCATAGGATAAGGCCGAAAATGCACAAGCTAATCCGGCGATCACATAAGAAAATACAACCGCTGGACCGGCTTGTGTGGCGGCTGCAAAACCTGTTAATACAAAGATACCAGCCCCAATTATGGCGCCGATTCCTAAAAGAGTGAGATCTAAGGCAGTTAGGCAAGGTCTTAATTTGACGCCGTAGTCTTCATTGAGGTCTGGGACTGGTTTTGTCCTAAATAACGAATTCATAGCTTTTGCCTTCCTTCCCTGGTAGAGCATAATCCTTGATCCTATGACCTTTAGTATAGTCACTAACTTGAAGGTTTGCTCAGAGTGTTAGAATCTTTCTCGGAGGCTCTCTTACCTAGCAAAACGTCAATGCCTTTTGAAAATGCTCCATTACCTAGCACATTGGCACAGGTGATGACGGGATCAAATAAGATATACAAGGCTGTAATAAGGGATAACATGGCTGAATTGAAGCCCAAATAAGTTTCTAAAATAGGTAGCATGACTAATATTCCACCGCCCGGTATAGCAGCCACAGAAAACTTTGCGAGGACAAAATACCCAGTAAATATTAAATAACTGATCATGCTGGGTTCTGCGATGCTATAATTTTTTAAAACAGCAAAAGCTAAAATCGGAATCGCAAAACAATCGCCGACAAGATGAACATTGACAGTAGCTGGTATAACGGAAGCAGCGAGCACTTTATTTTTTGCGTTTTTTTCAGCACCGATTATTGTGAGCGGCATACTGGCTGCGCTTGACATTGTACTAAACCCACTAATTGCTGCAGGTATCATATTTTTCACCGATTTTAAAAATTCTTGGAATCGACAATGACTGAACAAAAAATATCCGAGCATAATATAACTAAACTGAGCCAAGGCGATGATCATAAAAATAATGGAATAATGTTTCACTATCATTCCCATCACACCATCATGGTATAATTTTACGACAAACCCAGTGACAAAAAACGGGATGATGTAGATGAAAAAATGAAGAATCTTGCCAACAACTTTATCGAGAATTCCTGCAATTTTTCTAGCGGGATTTAACATAATCAATCCTGATAATATGCCCAACACAATTCCAGAAAACATGGCAATATCATTCGAAAGTATTTTGGGTAAATTGAAGGCCCAAGCAGGTTGTAAACCAACGGCTTCTTTAGGTAGATTGAGTGCGAGATCAAATTGATAAATCCAAATACCTACAAAGTGACTCAAAGACGTGGAGAGAAAATTGGAACACATTACGGCGATTAAAATGAGCCCGATGACTTTTGTTGCGTGATGAGCCAAATTAACAGCAGTTTTATATAATAAGCTGAAAATGATAATCGGCAATAAAAATAGAATAATGGATTTGATCGTCAAACTGATCGCAAAAAGAAATTGCTGTAAGGTTAATGGAAGATAGGAGTGTGTTAAGGCTACTAACAGTATGATTGCAAGCAAAATAAAAGGCATTTTACGAAACATTTTACATCTCCGAATAATTAGGTCCACTACCACCTTCTGGGGGAACCCAAAGAATATTTTGTGTTGGATCTTTTATATCGCACGTTTTACACTGAATACAGTTACTGGCGTTAATTTGTAAACGTGGTTTATCATTTTCTAAGACTATTTCATATACTTTAGCTGGACAGTACCGTGTTTCTGGGCTTGCGTAGGTAGTGTAATTCACATCGATAGCGAGAGATGGATTTTTTAATATCAAATGAACGGGTTGATCTTCACGATGATCTATGTTGGCTAAATAAACTGAACTTAGTTTATCAAAAGTGATTTTTCCGTCAGGTTTAGGATAGTCGATGGGTGAGTAGTGTTTTGCTGCTTTTAATCGAGTATGGTCTGCTACATGCTCGAATGTCCACGGAGCTTTACCTCGAAAAATAGTGGTGTCCAGAGCAGCATAAGCCAGCCCACCTAACAATCCCCAGCGAAATGCAGGCCGAATATTTCGCGCACGATACAGTTCATCATGCAGCGGGGATAATTTGATATGTTGAGTGTACGTTACTGATTCTTGACCCATTTCTTTTGAGAATGTGGCAAAAACAGATTCAGCTGCAATAATGGCTGATTCCATAGCATAATGAATACCTTTCAGTCGTGGTACGTTCAAAAATCCTGCTGCATCACCGATGAGCAATCCTCCAGGAAACGTTAATTTAGGTAGCGCTTGATATCCACCTTCACATAAAGCACGCGCGCCGTAGCATAAACGTTCGCCACCTTCGAAGTTGTTAATGATTGCAGGGTGAGTTTTAAAGCGTTGTAATTCAGCAAAGGGATCTAAATAGGGATTTTGGTAGTCTAAACCGACAACAAAACCGACAGACACATAATTTTCTCCCCAATGATATAAGAAGGATCCGCCGTAAGTTTTATTTTTTAAAGGCCAACCGACTGAGTGAATTACTTTTCCAGGCTGGTGCTTTTCTTGTGGAATTTTCCAAAGTTCTTTAATGCCAATGCCATAAGTTTGTGGTTTTTCTGAATCTCGTAATCCAAATCGTTCGATTATTTTTTGACTTAAAGAGCCGTGACATCCTTCAGCGAAAAAAGTTTGTTTCGCAATAATTTCAATGCCTTGTTGATATCGATCCGTGCGTTGACCATTTTTGTCTAAACCCATATCACCTGTGATGATTCCACAGACAAACCCATCATCATCGTAAATAATATCGGTCGCAGAAAAACCAGTGAAAATGCTGACATTTAATTTTTCAGCTTGTTTAGCTAACCATTGGCAGTATTCACCCAGACTTATAATATAGTTGCCGTCATTTTTCATTGTGTACGGAAGTGGTAGTTTGCGAGCCGTTGATTTTGTCAGCCACAAAAATTCTTCCTGAGTAACCACAGTGTTGACAGGTGCGCCAAGTGCTTTCCAATCTGGAATAAGTTGATATAGTGCACGTGGATTGAGTACGGCGCCTGATAATAGATGAGATCCAATTTGAGAGCCTTTTTCGATGACTGCAATGGTTAATTCGCGTTGATGATATTGATTTAATTGAGCTAAGCGAATGGCTGCACTAAGACCAGCGGGTCCAGCGCCCACGATTACAATATCAAAGTCCATTGTTTCTCGAGTCATAAGCTAACGATTCCTTAACGATAAATTTCCGTACATCCAACTATAAGGAGTTGGACTGGGCAAGACAACCTTTTCAAGATCGCCGCCGTAGGATTAAACTTTATTGAGCTCTCAAAGTCGGCGCGAGAATCCGACGTAAAATACTCTCGTGATGGACTGGGCAAGACGACCTTTTCAAGACCGCCGTAAATACATCCGTGTAGTCTTCGTTCGGACATCCATGTCCTAAGCCTGGTTATTGCATAAACAATCTACTACGAAACACAATAATACTGAATCTCCAGAAGATTTGAGAAAATTTGTTCGGTCACATAGAGTCAACTATGTTCCCGTCACAAATTTTCTCAAATCTTCTGTATCTTCAGCACTCTTGTGCTTCTCGCTACGATTAGTTTATGCAGTAACCAGGCTAGATCTTGAAAAGGTAGATCTTGCCCAGTCTTCTCAACTCAGTGCTAAATTTAAAATCTTCGACTCTGGAAAGTTTTCTTAAAAAAACGAACAGACTCCATTAGCTTTGCTTGTTGCAATAAAATTTAATTATCCAGAGTCGCGTAGGCGAAGAATCCGACTTTCTTGGAGAAAAATAAAGCGCAGCGAGGGGGACCCGAGCGAGCCATTTTCGGAAAGACAGTCGGATTGTAACGCCGACTTTAAGAACGCAACGAATTTGTACGAAACGAAGGCGGTCTTGAACAGGTTGTCTTGCCCAGTCCAACTCCGTAGGATCTCTGATTTCTGCTATGAGAATATGGCGAGATCTGTTATCCTTCGGCCTTTTCAAGGAAGTTGTGAATGAAAGTCGTCGTTGCGACAAAAAGGGTTATAGACTACCACACAAAAATCCGCGTAAAAGCCGATGGAAGTGGCGTAGAAACTCGCAATGTCAAAATGTCCATGAATCCTTTTGATGAAATTGCTTTGGAAGCCGCTATTCGATTAAAAGAAGCAGGGCAAGTGACAGAGATTATTGTGATTTCCTGCGGAACGACAGAATGCCAAGAAACCTTACGATTGGGTTTGGCAATGGGCGCTGATCGCGCCATTTTGATTGAAACCTCTGAAGAATTACAGTCCTTGGCGGTTGCAAAAATACTACAAGCAGTGGTGATAAAAGAGGAGCCTCACCTGGTTTTTTTAGGCAAGCAAGCCATCGACGATGATGCTAATCAAACGGGACAGATGTTGGCGGGCTTATTGAGCTGGCCACAGGGAACATTTGCCTCACAAATAAAATTAACTGGCGAAAAAATTGAAGTTGAAAGAGAAGTGGACGGAGGTCTTGAGAAAGTATTATTGAAATTACCCGCTATTGTGACTGCTGATTTACGGCTTAATCAACCACGTTTTCCAAGTTTACCCAATATAATGAAAGCTAAACAAAAACCCCTTGATGTGATTTCAGCAGCATCATTAAACGTTGATATTAAACCGCGCCTTACAACCCTTAAAATCACATCACCAGCCGCCAGGAAGCGTGGAATTAAAGTTAATACAATCAATGAGTTAATAGATAAACTTCATTCAACAGAGAAGGTGTTGTGATGGCTGTTTTAGTGATCGCTGAACATAATAATCAGACCGTGTCACCTTCAACGTTGGCTACTCTCACTGCAGCGGCTTCTCTTTCTTCTGAGATAATAGTGCTTGTTGCGGGTTCACAGTGTAACGCTGTAATCGACAGTGTCAGTAAAATTTCGGGCGTTGTGAAAGTATTAGTCTGTGATAATACTTGTTTTAAAAATCCTGTAGCTGAAGATATCGTCGCACTGCTAGAGCCTCTAGCCAAAAGTTTTACACATATATTAGCGTCCGCCACGACCTTTGGAAAAAACTTTATTCCGCGTTTAGCAGCACTATTGGATGTAGCCCCGATTACTGATGTCATTGCGATTGATAATGATGATACTTTTCAGCGGCCAATTTATGCGGGCAATGCCATTGCGACCGTCCAATCAAATGATCCTATCAAAGTGTTGACCATTCGCAGTACGACCTTTGAGGCGGCTGGAACACAAAACGTTGCGGCCATCACTGAGCCATTACCGTTTAGTTCTCAAAACAGTCAGTCAGAGTTTATTGAGAAAGACGCCCATCCTTCAGAGCGTCCCGAATTGACTTCCGCAAAGATCATTATTTCTGGTGGAAGGGGATTGCAAAATGCTGAACAATTTAAGATCATCGAGCGTCTGGCCGATCGATTACATGCTGCCGTAGGCGCTAGTCGAGCAGCGGTTGATGCTGGGTTTGTAACGAATGATTATCAGGTGGGCCAAACAGGTAAAGTGGTCGCGCCTGAATTATATATTGCGATTGGAATTTCTGGAGCGATTCAACATTTGGCAGGAATTACAGACAGCAAAATTATTGTAGCGATTAATAAAGATCCTGATGCACCAATATTTGAGGTGGCGGATTATGGATTAGTGGCTGATTTTTTTGCGATTCTGCCAGAGTTTGAAGACGCATTAACACAACTTGGATATTGAGGAGAATAAACCGTGATAATTGGCGTACCTAAAGAAGTAAAAAAAGGAGAACATCGGGTTGGCATGGTGCCCTCGAGTGTTTTGGAATTAGTGAATGATGGACATGAAGTATTAGTAGAAACGAATGCAGGAAAAGGTATTGATATTGAAGATGAAATATATAAACAACACGGTGCAAAAATTGTTGCAACGCCTGCCGAAATTTTTGCAAAGGCTGATATGATTGTAAAAGTAAAAGAACCTCAAGCAAGTGAATATAATTTACTTCGTGAAGGGCAAATATTATTTACTTATTTACATTTGGCTCCAGACCCACAACAAGCGAATGCGCTAGTAAAGTCTCGATGTTCTGCCATTGCATATGAAACAATTACTGATAGCCATGGTGGATTACCTCTGCTAACACCGATGAGTGAAGTTGCGGGAAGATTATCGATTCAAGCAGGTGCACACTGTTTAGAAAAAGCACAAAATGGTCGAGGAATATTACTCGGTGGAGTTCCTGGTGTAGGTCGAGGCAGTGTTGTGATTATTGGATGTGGTGTAGTCGGTACAAACGCACTTCGAATGGCTATTGGAACTGAAGCCCGAGTAACAGTACTCGACAAAAATTTAAAACGTTTGCGCGAAATCGATCTATTGTACGGTTCAAAAATTAAAACATTATATGCAACAGCTAGCACCATTGAAAAGGCCTTAATGGATGCTGATTTAGTAGTCGGTGCAGTTCTTGTGCATGGTGGTGCGGCTCCTAAGTTAATTACTCGAGAAATGATTAAGAAAATGCAACACGGTAGTGTGATTGTTGACGTATCAATTGACCAAGGTGGTTGCCTAGAAACTTCTCGAGCAACATCATTTGATGATCCTACTTATGTTGTTGATGGTGTGGTGCATTATTGTGTCGCCAATATGCCAGGTGCTGTTCCGCGAACTTCCGCGTTCGCACTAAATAATGCAACGTTACCTTATGTTAAAACACTCGCGAATAAAGGTTTAGAAAATGCATTAATAAATGATCCGCATTTTTTAAATGGCTTAAACGTTCATGCTGGACATGTGACTTACGAAGCGGTAGCGCGTGATTTAAATATGCCTTATTTACCGGCAAAAGAAGCGCTGTCCAAACATCCGGTGACAGCATAATGCTAGGCTGTTTTAGTGAATTAACTGCAGAGAGCATCCCAATTTATTTGGTAAACGCAGTTGATTTTCCAGCATGGCTAAATTCACAAGAACCTTCGCTGCGCAATTGGGTGCAGCGAATGGGTTTTCTGGCCAAAAAAGGTGAGCTTTGTCTCGTTCCTCAAAATGAAAATAACCTTTTGTGCGTGATATTGGGCATTGCTGATCGAGAAGATGCCTTACAAGTTGGAATTCTACCGAGCAAATTACCACAAGGTGTTTATTCACTTTCTGTTGAGTGGAAAGATTCTTTATTGGAGTGCGCTACGATTGCGTGGGGACTAGGGAGTTATCGTTTTACACGCTACAAAAAATCGCAACCTTACCGCGCAAAACTCGTTATTTCAGCATCATGTGATTCAAGTGAAATTCAGCGAACAGTCTCAGCAATTTATCGCGTTCGTGATTTAATTAATTCTACGCCGCACGATATGAACACTACCCATTTAGCGGCAGCCGCTCAGGAAGTTGCTCAAGAATGTGGCGCTTCGTTTAATCAAATCATTGGTGTTGATTTGCTCACTGAAAATTATCCGATGATTTACGCAGTTGGTAAAGGTAGTGAAAGTGAGCCACAGTTAATTGATTTACGTTGGGGAAATCAAGATCATCCTAAAGTGACTTTAGTAGGAAAAGGTGTTTGCTTTGATACCGGTGGATTAGATTTAAAATCCGCTGATGGCATGCGTTATATGAAAAAAGATATGGCGGGAGCTGCACATGTTTTGGGATTAGCACAAATGATTATGCAAGCTAATTTGCCCATACAATTACGCGTATTAATTCCCGCGGTCGAAAATGCTATTTCTGGTAGTTCTTATCATCCAGGCGATGTTTTAATGTCACGAAAAGGATTAACGGTAGAAGTTGGTAATACCGATGCAGAAGGTCGCTTGATACTGGCGGACGCATTAACAGAAGCAGCAAGTGAAAAACCAGAACTCATTCTAGATATCGCGACCTTAACAGGCGCTGCTCGGGTTGCTCTGGGGCATGAGATAGGTGCGTTATTTACTGATGATGAAACTTTAGCGAGTGAACTTTTGAAGCACTCAAAAATCACTTTGGACCCATTGTGGCGGTTACCAATCTATAAGCCTTATAGAGAAGGCCTTGAAAGTCCAGTAGCAGATTTATCCAATGTTGCAATTCCTATGTTTACTGCTGGTGCTATTAATGCTGCAGTATTTTTAAAAGAATTTGTGGGTAATGATATTTCCTGGGCTCATTTTGATATTATGGCATGGAATCCACGGGGATCTTACATGGGGCCAGAGGGTGGGGCAGCCAATGCCGTTAGAGCGATCTATAGCTATCTCAAAGAAAGATATCAATAATAGCTAGAGTATTTAGCAAAGAATCGATTCTTCAACTACAATGAATATAAGGAAATCCACCTGTAGAAGGACTGTCCTGATGATTTTAACAATGGAACTGTTACTGTTCTTGGCAACTCTCTGGGCGTTGTTGTTTTATCGCATTCGTCTAAAACTCAGTTCTGTCATTCTTGTGATTCTGGGTTTCACATGTTGGTTTCTAGGTTTTCTTTCTGATACTTTTACCATTATTTTAGCCTCAGTATTCTTGCCACTTTTCTTAATTATTAATATTCCCTGGTTGCGTGCACATTTAATTTCGAAATTTATTTTGCATAAAGTAAAATCCAGCATCCCTCCGATCAGTAAGACAGAACATGAAGCCATCGCATCAGGAAGTACATGGTGGGAACGTGATTTATTTTGCGGGCGTCCCGAGTGGAATAAACTCCATACATTTGGACAACCTGTTTTATTGAGTGATGGCCGTGCATTTTTGGCTCAGCAAGTTCCAAACTTATGCTCGATGTTGGATGATTGGAAAATAACGCATGATCAATTTGATTTACCGCCGGAAGTGTGGGCTTTTTTAAAAAAAGAAAAATTTTTTGGGATGACGATTCCTAAACGCTATGGTGGGTTAGGATTTTCTGCGTATACCCATTCATGTGTAGTTACTATGATCGCTTCGCGAAGTTACAGCGCTGCGGTGTGTGTAATGGTTCCAAATTCACTGGGACCTGCTGAATTATTACAACATTTTGGTACTGAACCGCAACGTGAATATTATTTACCACGGTTAGCGAATGGCGATGAAATCCCCTGTTTTGCGTTAACAAGCCCCACAGCCGGAAGTGATGCGACTTCAATTATTGACACTGGCATTGTGTGCAAAGGAGTTTATCAAGGAAAAGAATGTCTGGGCTTAAAACTCAACTGGGATAAACGGTATATTACGTTAGCCCCTGTGGCGACATTAGCAGGAATTGCCATTCATGTGTACGATCCCGATCGTTTGCTTGCAGGTGAAACAGATATTGGAATCACCTTAGTTTTAGTCCCTACGAATTTACCGGGCATTGAACACGGTAAACGCCATCTGCCACTGCATCAAGCATTTATGAATGGACCGATTCAAGGAACAGATGTGTTTGTGCCTTTGGAGAACGTTATTGGTGGTGAAACAATGTTAGGAAAAGGTTGGCACATGATGACAGATTCGCTTGCGGTCGGACGTGGAATTTCACTGCCTGCAGTGAGCACAGCGGCTGCAATACTGTGTTATCGCATGACGGGTGCTTATGCTCGCGTGCGAGAGCAATTTGGACATCCAATAGGAGATTTTGAAGGTATCAAAATTGCTTTAGCCCGGATTGGGGCAGGCACATACATGTGTGAAGCCGCTCGTGTATTTACTACCGGTGCTATCGATAGCGGCGCTAAACCTTCGATTGCTAGTGCGATTACTAAATATCATCTGACTGAACTCAGTCGTAAAATTGTAAACGATGCCATGGATATTCACGCTGGAAGAACAATTATTTTAGGAGAGCACAATTATTTAGCGAATATTTATACAGCCATTCCAATCGGAATTACTGTAGAAGGTGCTAATATTCTTACTCGAAACTTAATTATTTTTGGACAAGGCGCTTTTCGTTGTCATCCGTATTTAGCTAAAGAGCTTGAAGCATTTTCATCTTCTGATCCGAAGAGAGGATTATTAAAATTTGATCGCCTTATTTTTAAGCATATTGGTTTTGCAATGTGCAATTTTTCACGAGCATTAGTTTATGGAATTACTAACGGAAAGAATATTTCCGTGCCTATCGATGGAGTTTTTAAACAATATTATCGTCAATTATCGAGAATGAGTATTGCACTATCAATTGTCGTTGATGTGGCATTATTATCTATTGGTGGGGAACTTAAACGTAAGGAAAATTTATCTGCTCGATTAGGTGATGTGTTAAGTTACTTATATTTAGCATCAGCTGTATTAAAATACTTTCGAGAAAACGGTCAAACTTTAGAAGATAGGCCATTCGCAGAATATTCACTGCAATGGTGTCTGTTTCAAACACAGTCAGCCCTTTTAGGTTTTTTAGATAATATGCCAAGCCATCGATGGCGTTGGATATTAAAAAAGACGATTTTCACCTGGGGCGCTCATTATAAGATGCCTAATGATGATTTAGCACTGCAAATTGCTAATGCAATGATGAAACCGGGTAGTCAGCGAGATCGATTAACGCAATTTTGCTTTATTAGTAAAGATCATAAAGATGCTGCCAATATTATGGAAAGAACCTTTATCGCTGCGGTTGAAACTGAAAATAGTTTGCTTAAAATTAAACAAGCGGTCAAACAATCTAAAATAGCTGCTGATTTATCAGTTGAAGAAAGAGTAAATAAGGCTCATGAGCTTGGCATTATCACATCAGAAGAAGCAGCACAGATCAAGGAATTCTACCAGTTACAAAATGAAGCTATTCAGGTGGATGTTTTAGAAGGGTTTGGGGTTAAGGAAAATCCTTAACCGGGAGATGCTTGATGTGTTGGAAAGTAAAAGTGTGTAAACTACCAGAAGTCTGTAAGAAAAAGGATTTACTATGACTGTAAAACAGGGATATCAACGAGATGTCTATATTATTGATGGAAGCCGAACCCCTTTTTTAAAAGCACGCGGTGAACCCGGACCCTTCAGTGCTTCTGATTTAGCGGTGAATGCAGGTCGGGAATTACTTGCACGACAACCTTTTTCACCTACTGAATTTGGAGAGGTCATTCTTGGTTGCGTCAGTCCCAGCGAGACAGAAGCTAACATAGCACGGATCATTGCATTGCGTTTAGGCTGTGGGAAATCAGTTCCTGCATGGACTGTGCAAAGAAATTGCGCTTCTGGTATGCAAGCCCTAGATTGTGCAGCCCAAGACATTGCTAGTGGACGTCACGATCTTGTTCTGGCAGGTGGTACTGAAGCCATGAGTCGAGCTCCACTGATTTGGAATAAAAAAGCTACGCAATGGTTTGCTGGATTAAGTAATGCGCGTAAACCTGTCGATAAATTAGCGAAATTAGCTGAATTTCGTTTCAATTTTTTACAACCTATTATTTCTATTCTTAGTGGATTAACAGATCCCGTTGTCGGTATTTCAATGGGGCAAACAGCTGAAAATTTAGCGGCTCGTTTTGGAATTACTCGTGAAGAAATGGATTCATTTTCGCTGCGTTCAAATGAACGCGTTGCTAAAGCACAAGCAGCAGGATTATTTTCAGAACTTGTACCCATGATAGGTTCGGATGGAAAATTATTTGGTTATGATGATGGTGTTCGACCCGATACTACAATGGAAAAATTAAATAGCCTCAAACCTTTTTTTGATAAGAAATTTGGTCAAATTACACCCGGTAATAGTTCGCAAATTACAGATGGCGCTGCGTTGGTGATTTTAGCCAGTGAAGATGCCGTCAAACGTTATAATTTACCTATAATGGGGCGTATTGTGGACTGCGAATGGGGGGCTTTAGACCCAGCGCAAATGGGATTAGGGCCTGTGTTTGCTGCAACCCCGATTATCAAACGACATCAATTAGCTCTAGAAGATATAGGTTGTTGGGAAATTAATGAAGCGTTTGCTGCACAAGTAATTGCCTGTCTTCGTGCCTGGGAAAGTGAAGAATTTTGTCAACAAGAATTAGGCTTAACGAAAGCATTTGGAAAAATAGATGAGAATTGTTTAAACGTTGATGGTGGTGCAATCGCTATGGGACATCCTGTAGGCGCAAGTGGTGCTCGAATAGTACTGCATTTACTCAATGTATTAAAACGTAAAAATGCTAAAACCGGAATGGCAGCGATTTGCATTGGTGGTGGGCAGGGCGGAGCAATGTTAATTGAATCACGTTGAAAATGAAGGAGACGCAAGGATGAAACAGACAGCTCACTATCAGCACTGGAAAATAGATCAGGATCAACAAGGTATTATGTGGGTCACATTCGATCGTCAGGATTCTAAAGTGAATACTTTAGGGAAAGCAGTATTAGAAGAGTTAAAAAATCTTGTAGAGAATATACCACCCACAGCAAAAGGTATTGTTTTTCAATCAGGAAAATCAACAGGATTTATTGCGGGTGCTGATATTACCGAGTTTGAGAATATTACCAGTGAAAAAGAGGCACTTGATTTTGTTGCTCGTGCGAAAACGACTTTTAATTCTATTGAAAAATTACCTATTACCACTGTTGCTTTAATTAATGGGTTTTGCTTGGGCGGCGGTTTCGAATTTGCATTAGCGTGTGATTATCGTATTGCACTCGATGATCCCAGCGTCCGAATTGGCTTACCAGAAGTTAAGCTTGGAATTTTGCCCGGTTGGGGAGGAACAGTACGATTACCACGATTGATAGGTGTACTGAATGCAATGAATATTATTTTACCGGGAAGTGCAGTTGATGCGTATAAAGCAAAAAAACTGGGGATGATCGATGATATTGCTCGCACAGATGACTTGTTAAAACGAGCGGCTGTTTATTACATAAACACAACGCCTCCCAAACATCAGCCTAGTTTTTTTCAGAATCTATTAGCACACAATTTATTGCGTTCGTTTGTTGCGAATCGATTAACTCAATCGGTCGCCAAAAAAGCCCCCCGCGAACATTATCCAGCTCCTTATTTAGTTATTGAAAATTGGCAACGTGATGGCGCTCAAGGTGAAGAGGCGATGGAACACGAGTCCAAAGCGATCGCAGAATTATTTTTTCATCCATCGACAGCGAGTTTAGTTCGCGCTTTCTTATTGCAATCACGTCTAAAAGAACAAGGTAAAAAACTGTTAACACCGATCAAGCATGTTCATGTGATTGGTGCGGGTACAATGGGTGGAGATATTGCATCCTGGTGTGCATTAAATGGTTATGCCGTAACATTACAAGATCAAACACCAGAAAAAATCGCACCTGCTATTAAACGCGCTTATGACTTATATCTGAAAAAATTAAAACAACCCCGAGTGGTTCAAGCCGCGATGGATAGATTGATGCCTGATACTAATGGATACGGTGTCAAACATGCGGACGTGATCATTGAAGCGATTTTTGAAGATCTTGAGGTGAAAAAAGCATTATATAAATCCTTAGAACCCAATATGAAATCGACTGCAATTTTAGCGACTAATACATCGAGTTTGCCGCTTGAGGAATTGTCTGTAGGATTAAAAAATCCAGAGCGATTAGTCGGTATACATTTTTTTAATCCGGTTTCATTGATGCAATTAGTAGAAGTTGTTCGTGGTAAAAATACGAGTGATGATACCTATAACCAAGCATTGGGATTCGTCACAAAAATAAAACGGTTACCATTACCCGTAATGAGCAGTCCTGGATTTCTTGTGAATCGTATATTAATGCCTTATTTACTCGAAGCGATTCAGCTATATGAAGAGGGTGTTGCACCCATGGCGATAGATAAAGCCGCCACTGATTTTGGAATGCCTATGGGACCTGTGGAGTTAGCCGATACAGTGGGCTTAGAAATTTGTCTATCAGTAGGCGAAATTTTATCGCATCATTTTTCAGTGCATATTCCAGAGTTATTGCGATCACGTGTACAAGAAAAAAAGCTGGGTCGTAAATCTGGACAAGGTTTTTACCAATATCGTGATGGCAAGCCAGTGAAGGTGCCTCTGTATCAAAATGCCGAAATTCCTGCCAATCTCACTGATCGATTAATATTACCGATGATTAACGAGTCAGTACGTTGTTGGCATGAAGGAATCGTGTCAGAAGAAGATTTTATCGATGCTGGTCTAATCTATGGAGTTGGATTTGCTCCATTTCGAGGTGGACCTATGCATTATATTGAGACAGAAGGTGCAGAAACTATTGTTCAAAGACTTGAAGATTTAGTGAAAGAATGCGGAGAGCGATTCAAACCTGATGCAGGTTGGCAAAAATTAATTAAACATCCGACTAAATCAGCATCAACTAAACAGTCGGTGAAAATAGAGTAAATAGGAATTCATGGAAGGAGTCTTATCATGCATGATCAAGAGTATATAGACAAACAACCGACATTACGTGTTACCACAATGCCTAATGACGCTAATGCTGCTGGCGATATATTTGGTGGCTGGCTGATGTCACAAATAGATATTGCTGGTGCAATTGAAGCTAAAGTACGAGCAAAAGGGCCTGTTGCTACGATCTCAGTAAAAGAATTAGTCTTTAATAAGCCTTTATTTGTTTACGATTTAGTGAGCTTTTATACTGATATTACTCGAGTAGGGACGACGTCAATAGAAGTTGCTGTAGAAGTATTTGCTCGACGTATGCGCGAAGGTGAATTTCAAACGATAAAAGTTGCATGGGCTACTTTTGTGTATGTTGCTATCAGCAAACCGGGTGTTAAACGAACTGTTCCAGCAGAATAAAATACTTCATTAAAGACGTTCGTGAAACAGGAATTATTTTTGACGATCTGGTAAAAAAATCTATTTTCGCATTTATTTACTCTGAAAAAATTTCTGCAAAAAAGTTTTTCATTGCTTGCCATGATCGCGTATCGGCTAATTTGTCGTAAATAAGTCCCAGTTTTTCATCGTGCGCTTGAGGATTGGTGAAAGCATGTTGAGTATTGCCGTAGGCATGAATTTGCCAATCGGCTTGAGCATTGGTCATTTCATCAGCAAAAGCGAGCAATTGATCAGGTTTTCCCATAGGATCATCATAGCCATGCAGAGCAAGGATTTTTGCAAGAATTTTTTTGTTGGTTGATGGCTCTGGTGCAGATAATAGCCCATGAAAACTGACGACACCTAAAATATCAGCGCCACTGCGAGCAAGATCTAGAACACATAGTCCTCCAAAACAAAATCCCATGGCAGCTATTCTTTTTGTATCGACTTGTTTTAAACTTTGTGCGGCATTCAATGCAGCGGTGATGCGTTGAGATAATAAGCTGCGATCGTGCATAAAGGGCGACATGAGTTCTGAATTTTCAGCATTTGATTTCCCCACTGTCGCGTTGCCATACATATCTAAAGCAAAGCCAATGTAGCCTAATTTAGCGATAGCTTCAGCTTTTTGACAGGCAAACTGATCGCGTCCTGCCCAGGCTGGTGCAATTAAAACAAGCGGGGCAGGCTCAGATGATTGAGGATATGCCACGTAGGCTTCGAGTGTAACATCACTATCTTGATAATTCAGAGTTTGAGTCGACATAATTAATTCTTTAATTCAAGCCACATTGCATTAAGGATTGAAAAAGTGCAAGCAAATCCAAGTCCTAAAATCCAACTAAAATACCACATTATGGGTTACCTCCAAATTAATATAATGTTTTATCATTACCTTTGATTTCTTCAACTGTAATAGGGCCACGCATTACTCTGATTACCCAGGAGGTGTAGATGAGAATAATGGGAAGAAAAATAGCTGTTGCATAGAGCATGATTGTCAGTGTGATCTGGCTAGATGATGAATCCCAGACGGCTAAACTTGCGGATGGAGTACTTGAAGATGGTAATATGATCGGAAACATACTAACACCGACAGTTGAAATAATTCCAAAAATACTCAGGCTGCTAAAAACCATCGATAATTTACTTCTCCACAATCCTGATAAAAGCATTGCGAATAGTGCGCCAGTAAATCCTAAAATAGGTGCAAGCAAAGTCCATGGTAATGCTGCATAATTTTTCAACCAGGCTCCGTTTTGTAATGACACGACTTTATGTAAGGGATTCGAAGGCCCTTCAGTTCCTAAGCTTGTGATGATGGTATAACCATCCAACTGTGAAATCCAATATCCGCCGGCTGCAAATAATAAGATAACGAGAAGTGACATTAATCGTGCGCTGAAGAGTGCGCGATTTCGAAGAGGCGCTTCTGTTTTAGTAGAGAGATAATAACCGCCTTGCATAATGATCATGGCAACGCTGAGAAGGCCGCATAAAAGTGCGAACGGATTTAATAATTGCCAAAAAGTACCGGTGTAAAACACGCGTAAATCGGGTGTAAAATGAAAGGGTACACCTTGCAACACATTACCTACAGCAACCCCAAAAATTAATGCACCAACAAATGCGGCGCCTGAGAGCAGACCATCCCATGTGTTTCGCCAGATTTTTTGTGGCATTTTTGAACGATATTTTATCGCGACGGGTCTTATAATAAATGTACACAGTAAAGCAAACATTGCGAGATAAAATCCAGAAAATGATACAGCATACAATGTTGGCCATGCCGCAAAAATTGCACCGCCACCTAAAATAAACCACACTTGATTACCTTCCCATACAGGTCCGAAGGTATTGATAATTACACGTCTTTCGTCATCAGTTCTTCCAACAAATGGAATTAATAGGGCAGAACCTAAATCATAGCCGTCCATGATGGAAAATCCGATGAGTAGAAGTCCTAACAGAACCCACCAAATTACTCGTAAAGTTGCGTAATCAAGCATAATCTGATCCTTTTGAAATGATTTTCTGATCGTCACCGCTGTTATAGTTCATTCCTTCAGGTCCCAATTTAATGTATTTCACCATCAAATAGAATTCAACGATGGCTAAGACCGAGTAAAATACTATAAATCCTGAAAGCGAAGTCCAAAGTTGTTGAGTAGTGACTGATGATGTTCCCATGAAAGTGGGTAATACACCTTCGATTACCCAGGGTTGACGACCGTTTTCAGCAATAAACCAACCTAATTCACTGGCAATCCAAGGCAACGGTAAGGAATATAAAGCGAGTCTGTGATACCAACGAACAGAAGTAATTCGTCGACGAGTAGTTAAATAGAAACCATAACCAAAAAATAAAATAAAGAAAAATCCACAGGCGACCATTAATCGGAATGAGAAAAAAATCGGTAGTACATTGGGAACTGTAGACCATGCAGCTTTATCAATTTCTTCTGTGCCTGCTTTAGCTGGATCATCAATGAATTTTTT
Source organism: Gammaproteobacteria bacterium (assembly GCA_019748175.1). Classification (NCBI taxonomy): domain Bacteria; kingdom Pseudomonadati; phylum Pseudomonadota; class Gammaproteobacteria; species Gammaproteobacteria bacterium. Next base: position 108,552 of record JAIEPX010000012.1, on the reverse strand, counting down.
CAATAATAAGCCATAGCCTAAATCATTAGCGTTGTCTTCTAATATTTTTTTCGCAGCAGAATTGGTAGGATCTTTTTGAAGTGTATTCAAAGCAACGTAGGCTTTCATTCCGTTGGCAATTCTAGGTTTTGAAGCTTGTACTAGCTCAACAATTCCTGGCAATTGTTCGTCAATTGAGCGAGTGGTAATTAGCCCTAACAGGTAGGGGATTTCAAGTTTGTAATGGGTTGTTTGAGAATCAATATCTGGTATCCCGAATACGGTAATCGCTGCAGGAGCCGGTTCTGTATGCCACATGGCTTCCATTGCAGCCACTTTCATATGCTGATGTGAAGTTGCTAAATATCCACTTTCATCACCCAGTACAACTACTGAAAGTGCTGTCGCTAATCCAAATGAGGCTGCAACAGTCATGGAACGTTTTGCAAATTCAATATTTCGTTTACGCAATAAATAATACGCGCTGATTGACATTACAAACATAGCTCCAGTGACATACCCAGCGCTGATGGTATGGACAAATTTGGCTTGCGCTACGGGATTAAAAAACACCTCAGAAAAATTCGTAATTTCCATTCGCATGGTTTCAAAATTAAATTTTGAACCTACAGGATGTTGCATCCAGGCATTAGCAATTAAAATCCACAATGCAGATAAACTTGAGCCTAATGCGACCAGCCAAGTGACAATGAGATGTTGTATTTTTGATAATCGTTTCCAACCGAAAAAGAATAATCCGACGAAGGTGGCTTCTAAAAAGAAAGCCATAAGTCCTTCAATAGCAAGTATGGAACCAAAAATATCGCCTACATAGTGAGAATAATAAGCCCAATTTGTGCCAAATTGAAATTCCATGGTGACGCCCGTGGCGACTCCCATGGCAAAATTAATGCCAAAAAGAACGCCCCAAAATTTTGTCATGTCGCGCCAAATTTCGCGATTAGTCATTACATAAACAGTTTCCATAATCCCTAATAAGACTGACAATCCTAGTGTCAGAGGCACAAAAATAAAGTGGTACATTGCCGTTGTGGCAAATTGCAAACGCGATAACATTACAATATCAAGGGCCATCATGATCACCTATGTAGTTACGGTCTATTAGTAAATGTTGGGTAGTCGTCTTATTGTTTACGGAATGGGTTAATGAATGCGAAAAACACAATTTCCAAAGCAACCACAAAAGCGCCACCTTGAGCACTAATGCTGCAGCAATTTCCCAGCGTAAATGACTTAAACGGTTCGTCATTAAATCACCCTATATATCATTACATTAACCATCATACCGTTATGGATTAGTTATATGCAAGTAATTATCATAAATAATAATGGTGATCATTCTCATTATCAGTTAAAATATAGTAGATTTTATAGAGGAGATAATTGTGACTGAACGCAATTTATTCATTGATGTTCCATCTCAGCAATTGAGATATATGATTGGCGACAAGGTAGAAAAAACTTATAGCATTGCTACTGCGTTGAAAGGTCTAGGCGAAGAAGAAGGCAGTGAGTGTACTCCACGAGGGTGGCATGCTATTCATCAAAAAATTGGTGAAAATGACCTGTCGGGAACAGTTTACGTCGGAAGAAGGCCAACGGGTGAAATCTATTCTCCTGACCTTGCCCAAGCTCATCCACAACGTGATTGGATCATCACGCGGATTCTCTGGCTAACCGGGCTGGAAGAGGGTAAAAACTTGGGTGGAACGGTTGATACCTTGAGCAGATACATTTATATTCATGGTTGCCCTGATGAGATAGAATTAGGCAAACCTTCTTCTCATGGATGCGTGCGTATGCACAGCGCGGACATTATTGATTTATTTGACCGCGTAGCTGTTGGCACAAAGGTTTTGATTATCTAATCCCAGGACTTACCGATTAACAGATTAAATGAAATTTTTTGAGAGAGCGTTATGGAACAACAAGAGATGATTGATACAGTTTTGCATTTTTGGTTCGGTCATATTGAAAGCACAGTATTACCTACACAAGAGAGGACGCGAATTTGGTTTGGCGCAACCCCTGACGGTGATCAAGAAATCATTGATCAATTCAAGAAAAATATTGAAGATGCTATTTGCGGTAATTTCGATACTTGGGAATCGGAACCACGTGGTAGTTTGGCATTAATAATTATTCTTGATCAGTTTTCACGCAGTATCTTTAGAAAATCTGCAATGGCTTTTACACAAGATCAAAAAGCATTGGATGTTTGTATTCGCGGAATTGAACGTCAATATGATCACGAATTAAGTCTGATTGAGAGAGCATTTTTCTATATGCCTCTTATGCATTCGGAAAATCGTGAGATGCAAGCAACATCTGTACGTGCATTCAAAATGTTAGTCGATTTATCTTTTCCAGAAGCTCGGTCGATTTATGACAATTTCTTTGAATACGCACTACATCATTTTGAAATCATCGAAAAATTTGGACGATTTCCTCATCGTAATGCCATTATGGGTCGCACTTCCTCAAAAGAAGAAGAAGAGTTTCTAAGCAAAAGCAAAGAGGGCTTTGGGCAATGAAAAAATTGAATATTGGACAGGTGATGTTGGATGTTGAAGGGCTATCACTCTCACCGGAAGATGAAATTATTTTACAGCATCCACAAGTGGGTGGCTTTATACTTTTTCGTCGGAATTATTCGAATAAAAAACAAGTGAGTGAATTAATCTCACATATAAAGTCAATTAATCCGAATATCATCATTGCAGTCGATCAAGAAGGTGGACGCGTACAGCGTTTTATAGAAGGATTTACTCGACTAGCGCCTTTGGGTGATTTAGGAAATATCTACAGTGAAAATCCTGAACAAGCATTTGCTTTAGTGAAAGACCATGCTCTTACCATGGCAAATGAATTAATAGATGTCGGTGTGGATTTAAGTTTCACTCCAGTTTTAGATCGTAATATTGGTGTGAGTTCAGTAATCGGTGACCGTAGTTTTCATGCAGAAACGGATGTTATTGTCGCATTAGCGGGCGCCTATATTAGTGCTATGCATGAAGCGGGAATGCCTGCAACAGGAAAACATTTCCCTGGGCATGGCGCAGTTGTGGCAGATTCACATATTGATCTTCCCGTAGATACTCGCGATTTCGCTACGATTTGTGCCACTGATTTAGTGCCGTTTAAAGCACTTGCTTCGCAACTGGATGCCGTAATGATTGCTCATGTAGTCTATCAACAAGTCAGTGATTTACCAGCAGGGTTTGATCATTTTTGGCTTAATGATGTGCTTCGAGATCAATGCGGATTTGAAGGCGTTGTGTTTAGTGATGCACTGGATATGGGTGCTTTGAAAAATAGTGGATCTATGAGTCAACGGGCAGATCTAGCATTACAGGCTGGTTGTGATATGGTGCTAGTGTGTAATGATCGTGCAGGTGCAATAGAAGTGCTTGAACATTTAGGCGATAAATTTAATCCTATTGCTCAACAGCGTATACAAAAGCTCTTGAATCGAAAATCCGCTAAAACAGAACTCGCAGAGAATTATTAGGAGATATGACAATGAATTTACCTCAAGATATTAGAGATGTTTTTTCTAAAGCAAAATGTCTTTTTACAAGAGACCAAATCGAAACAGCGCTTGATGAGATGGCGAAACAAATCAGTGAAAAATTAGCGGATAAAAATCCCGTATTTCTCTGCGTAGTGATTGGCGGAATTGTACCGTTAGGTAATTTACTCCCACGACTAGATTTCCCTTTAGAAGTGGATTATGTCCATGCAACGCGTTATCGCGGCGCAACATCGGGTGGTGAATTAGTTTGGAAAGCAGAACCAACAAATAGCCTACAAGGTCGAACAGTCATAATTGTTGATGATATTCTGGACAGTGGATTGACTCTCGCTGAAGTAGTCAATTATTGCCAAAAGAAAGGCGCGAGTGAAGTATATACTGCTGTGCTCGTTGATAAAACCGAAGCTCGACAACCCGGTGGATTACCAACAGCAGACTTTAAAGGTGTTGATGTTGGAGATTATTACGTTTTCGGATACGGTATGGATTACAAAGAATACCTGCGCAATGCACCTGGAATTTACGCTGCGGCTCCGGAGCATATGTAAATAGGTCGATGTTAGGGCACATTAACGTATGATATCCACCCAGCCCTCATAGAGCATTACCATTGCCAAAGTATCGAGTTCACAGTATCTGAGCAAACCTTGACATAAAGCATCGCGCTCTTCATTACTTATATCTATAAATTGCAGTCGGGCATAGGCGGTTGATGCAGCTCCACCATGTTGAATTTTATCTTCTTGACTCATTAACTCCAACTTTTCTTGATCTATCTCATCAAAGAGTTTAGGTAATCGATCATAAGGATTAACTATCTTCCCATTGACTTCTTGAAGCCAAGTCCAGTCATGGAAATTAAGACTAGATATCCCACCAGCAGCACCGTAAATAGGTTTATTGTATTTGGTTTTTAGCCATGATGATGAATTCAATAATGCTGGCAGAACATCTTTAATTGAGTTGGATCCAAGAGTAGCTGGATCATAATAATATGTTTTGACTAGATCCAACATATCCACCATGCAACGAGGACCACTCCATACTTTCTTCCTATTTTCCCTTAATATAGTTATAGATTTGATAAAAGCGATTAGCTCATTTTTATCTTCTGGTGGATGATTATCAGTCAATAATTGCCGGACTATTTCATTAAGTGTCGTGTTTTCATGAGTAAAATACTGAAAAATAGTCCCATCGTCCTGTGATAAATTCTCGCGTAAATGACGCACAAAGTCATAGTTAGGAAACTCACCTTGATTCACATTCAAATATTGTCCAGCATGGGTGACAGTACCATCAGCATCAACTCTATGATGAGAAAATTGAAAAGCAATAAGCTCGTAAGGATGCCGGCCTTTAACAAAAGGAATCGCAGGCTTTGCTGTTTCAAAATCAATGAAATGCAAAGGAAATACCCATTGTTTCATTTGTTGTTTTAACCCAGGCAGATCAATATACGGTGAGTTATCATTATTCTTAACCTTTTCGACTTGTAACCATTGGCGTTGAGACTGCGATAGAGTTTTTTCTTTTTCGGGTATCGGTTCTATATCTTGCTCTTCAACATCCGCTAACTTTACAATTCCACGAGAAATTAAAGTATCGAGCTTTTCTCTCAAGTTCCAAATTTCAAGAACATTGGGCTGAGAAAAATCGCTCTCGTCCCACCCAAGTACTTCCACCCAACATTCTTTAAAACCAGACTTCATTTGATTTTCTTCATCACCAGTGCACGTAAATTCACATTTTTTGCATTTGCTACCAAGTTCGGGCTTAATTTTTTTCCCTAAGCTATGTTGTTCGGATAAAAAATTTACTTGATCTGAAAAAGTTCCATGTTGATAGTCCGATCTTTCAAAAATCTGTTTAACTGCCTCGTCAACAGGCAGTTGGATTAGTAGTTTAGTGTCTAAATCAGCTTCACTAAGGTTGCTGCTAACTTTAACGGCTTTCCTATCATTACTATCTTGAATTATTCTAAATTTTTGGTTCATTCCTGAGGTAGTGGCTATAGCATTTTTATCCGCTAACATTAAGAAACTTTTGATCATAGCTTGAGGATAGACTAAGCTAAGAACATATGTCTGATAGGCTACATCAGTGATATAAGGACTCCATTTTGAACTTACGCTCCCATCATTATTCAAAATTTTTGTGGTGTTAACATCATATGATTTTGCCTTGACCTCGATTAGGTCAAAATGATTGCCGTCTTTTATAAGAATATCAACACGCGCGAATAAATTATTATGACGAATGGCTGCTTCAAAGATAATGGCCTGATCTTCATTGAGTAGACGTTGTGTTTCGGTAATCTGCTCTTCTATTGAGTGTGCTTTGATTTCAACACCACCTGGAAAGTACTGTTTTGCAAGCTCACCCACTTGATGGCCACTATCTGCCAATTCTTCTAGAAATGGATCAATATTTTTTTGATTAGCATATTCAGATGACCTAGCTGCATAATAGAGTTTCGTTGGGCACTCCAAGGCCGATTTAAGGAGGGATTTTGTAAGAAATTTCATTGACATTATTTACTCTACTCAAATCGCGAAGTTAGTAATTCTGCTTCGCACCTCATTAAAAACTAGCCAAAAAACATATTGCCCCATTTATTGATTATAGGATCGAAATGCAAAGCGTCAAATCGCAGAAAAGATCTGCCTTCATGAGTCACATTAATTTCAGGTTGGCTTTCTTATTTTATGCTATATTTAAACATATAGAGCATCAATTTCCTCTATTATGGTATTTTTAGGTGCATTGATAAAGGCTCAATGCCTTAAAAGATGCGATAACAAAGACAAAAAGGTAGAACAGCTATGGACATGGTACAGATTGAGAACAAACTTAGTGGATTGGTGAAACATATCTCAGACGAGACCTTCGTATTTGACTTTCTCAGAGCATACGGAGTTGCAAAAAGTGAAATAAACTTAATGAGATTTGGAAAGCTTAATCCTTCTAAGAAAGATGACCAACTTATTTACAGGAATAAATTGCTTTTTCAAAAAGCGACAAGCCAGGATATCGATGACCGCTTCGCCACTCTTTGCGATGACTTGACTGAGCACAAAAATAAACCGAGATTGATCCTAACTACTGACTTCAAAAGACTTCTAGCGTTTGACAACAAAACGAATAAGAAGATAGATATTCATATTAAAAATCTTAATGACTATTGCTCATTTTTCGAGTCATTATCACCTGGCATGGTGAATGAACGTAAAAAAAATGAATATGCTGCAGATCTCAAAGCAGCAGAGAAAATGGCAAAACTGTATGATAAAATTCAAAAAGATAATCAATTCAAAAGCAAACAAGAAGAACACGACTTAAATATCTTTTTTTCAAGACTTATATTCTGTTTCTTTGCCGAAGACATTAAAATCCTTAGCAAGAATACCTCCGAAGAGGTTGTTTTCACCAGTTACATCTATAAATATACAAAAGAAGATGGCAGCGATCTTGATAAGAAACTAAATGAACTTTTTAGAGTATTGAATACCGAAGAGGAATTACGAAAAAACACCCAAGACTATCTAAATAAATTTCAATACGTGGATGGCAGCTTATTCAACAATGGGTATCACATCCCAAAATTCACAGGTAAATCTCGTAAAATGATCATTGAATGTGGTGATATTGATTGGTCCGAAATCAATTTAGATATCTTCGGGTCTATGATGCAAGCCGTTGTTAATAAGAAAGATCGCAGTAGATTAGGAATGCACTATACATCACTCGAAAATATCATGAAAGTAATAAAACCACTCTTCCTTGATGAGTTAGAGGAAGAATTCAATAAAAACAAAAGCGATCCCGGGAAACTCAATAACTTACTTCAAAGGCTTACAAAGATTCGTATCTTTGACCCGGCTTGCGGATCCGGTAATTTTCTTACCATTACCTATAAAGAGCTATGCAAACTAGAAATGGAGATTCTTGAATGCCTAAGGTATCTGGATACAACAATGGATATTCCATTTTCGGTGATTTCACTACGTCAATTCTATGGTATAGAAGTTGATGATTTTGTACGAGAGATAGCTACTCTTTCACTTAGCCTGTCAAAAATTCAATTTAATAAACGTTTTCAAAAGAAATTTAATAAATCACGGAAATCTTTGCCCCTTGATAAAAAGAACAATATTTATCTTGGAAATGCTACTCATATTGACTGGGAAAACATATGTCCTAAAGAAAAAGGTTATGAAATATACATAGTTGGGAACCCTCCCTATCAAGGACATACCAAACAAGGAAAACAGCAGAAAAAAGATATGGATATTGTATTTAAAAACAACGGAAACTATAAAAATTTAGATTATATTTCTTGTTGGTTTTTAAAAGGGTCAGAATATATTGCAAACACAACCTATAGTTTAGCATTTTTAACGACAAAATCTATATGTCAGGGAGAACAAGTGCATGTGCTTTGGCCGAAAATATTCTCAAAATGTCTCGAAATATCATTCTGTTACAAACCATTTAATTGGATAAACTTTGCGAAGAATAATGCTGGAGTAACTTGCTCAATAATAGGTCTTTCATCAAAGAAAAGTACTAGAAAAAAAATATATAGCAGTGGTAGATACAAAGAAGTGAATAGAATTGGCCCTTACCTTTCCGAGTCCAACATTGACACTATGATAATAGGCCGTAGACAACCTCTATCAAATATCCCAACAATGGTTTTTGGAAACATGCCAAGAGATGGTGGCCATCTGCTTCTATCTAAAAATGAAATGAACGAAATAATCAAAAAAAATATGCTGTCGAAAAAATATATTAAACGAGCTCTAGGTTCGCGCGAATTTATAAATGATATTAGGCAATGGTGCCTGTGGATTAAAGATAATGAGGTAAATGATGCAATAAAAAATCCCCTGATAAAGTCAAGATTAGAACAGGTTTCAATTATGCGTAATGCTAGCAAGGCAAACTCAACTAGAGCCTTCTCTAAGAAACCACATCGATTTATACAAATAAGCCATAAAGAGACTTCAGCTATTATCGTACCAAGAGTTTCATCAGAGAAAAGACATTATATTCCTATAGGCTTTATAGAAAAAGGTATTATTGTAAAAGATCGTGCTAATGTCATCTATGACGCTCAACTCTGGTTATTTGGGATTTTAACATCTCAGATGCATATGGCATGGGTTAGAGCTGTAGCATGTAGCCTTAAGAATGATTACAGTTATTCAGCCACGCTTTGTTATAACACATTCCCAATTCCTGAACTCTCAGACAAACAAAAAAACATCATCGAACACCTCGCGAACAACGTGTTAGCAGAACGAGAAAACCACAGTGAAAGAACCTTAGCTGAACTCTATGATCCTAAAAAAATTCCTTTAGGTCTGAAAAAGGCTCATGAACAACTCGATTTAGTTGTAGACCAGTGCTATCGTTCAAAACCGTTCGCATCTGACGACGAGCGTTTGGAATTACTATTTAAACTTTATGATGAGATGATTGCTAATGAAAAAGCCGAAAATAATGAAAAAAAGATACACACTCACAAAGTTGTCAAAAAACTCGCCCATAAAATGAACAAAGATGAGCATCATCAAAAGAAATTGACGGAGACTGTTTCTGAAAATGTTGCATGGTACCAAAAGAGGAAAAAACGTGCGTAACATAATTGACATTAACTATGCTCAAACTAGTCAGAGCACAAAACTTAACACACTGGGTATGCGCGAAATGCAAGAACGTGCTTACGCTGTGCGCGATGCTCAATATCTCCTCATAAAAGCACCTCCAGCTTCTGGGAAGTCACGAGCGTTGATGTATATTGCGCTCGATAAACTTGCGCACCAAGGCATCAAAAAGGTCATTGTAGCCGTTCCCGAAAGATCAATTGCGGGTTCATTTAAACCTGTGGATCTTAAGTCTCATGGTTTCTTCGAAGATTGGCAACCAAATCCAGAGTTTAACCTGTGCTTAGGAGGTGCTGATAAAAGTAAAATAAAAACGTTTATTCGCTTCATGAACATCGATGAAAAAATTCTTATTTGCACCCATGCTACCCTTCGATTTGCTTTCGATGAAATCGATACAGAGCAATTTAATAACACTTTAGTCGTTATCGATGAATTTCACCACGTCTCTTCCGATAGTGACAATAGTCGATTAGGACGTCTTTTGCACGCAGTGATGGAAGGTTCGAATGCCCATGTGGTTGCAATGACTGGCTCATACTTTCGTGGAGATGCTGTTCCGGTGCTGATGCCCGAGGATGAAGAAAGATTTACTAAAGTCACCTACAATTATTATGAACAACTTAATGGCTATACTTACCTCAAATCATTGGGATTGGCTTATCCATTTTATCAAGGTAAATACACTTCTGCTATTGGACATATTTTAAATACAGATCAAAAAACCATCTTGCATATCCCAAATGTGAATTCAGGTGAATCTACCAAAGATAAATACCAAGAAGTTTATGATATTTTGGACATTATTGGGGAAGTGGATCATCAAGATCAGGAAACAGGGATCATTTATCTCAAGCGTCACTCCGATGGTAAAATGCTTAAAATCGCGAATTTAGTTGAAGAATCACAACGTGATCGAGTCATTAACTATCTGCGAAACATCAAGAATGTCGATGATATGGATTTGATTATTGCACTAGGAATGGCGAAAGAAGGTTTTGATTGGCCTTTTTGTGAACATGCTCTCACAGTAGGTTGTCGTGGTTCCTTAACAGAGGTCGTTCAGATAATTGGACGCTGCACTCGAGATAGCCCGAATAAAACCCATGCTCAATTTACTAATTTATTAGCACAACCTAATGCCACTGATGATCAAATCACTCTATCGGTAAATAACATGCTTAAGGCGATTACTTGTTCATTGCTAATGGAACAAGTTTTGGCCCCTAATTTTAAGTTTAAGACCAGATCGTCAGATCACAATAAATCAAAATCCGGTGAAATACATATCCGTGGATTTAAAGAGCCCAGTACGGCGCGAGTTGAAAAAATTATTGAATCAGATCTTCCTGATCTAAAAGTTTCAATCTTGCAAGATGACACGATGATAAGGGCAATTTCTGGAAATCTCGATCCTGAGGTTATTAATAAGATTATTATTCCAAAAATAATTCGACTTAAATATCCTGATCTTTCAGAAAATGAAGTAGAAGAAGTACGTCAATATGTTGTCGCTGATTCCATTGTTAAAGCAGGTGTAATACAAGCAAATGGCAACCAACGATTTATTCGTATAGCAGAACACTTTATCAACATTGATGACTTACATATTGACCTTATTGATCAAATCAATCCCTTCTACCAAGCCGTGGTCTATTTATCAAAGACGGTCACGGCAGACGTCTTGCATTTAATTCAAGAAGCTATAGAAGCCACACGAATTGATATGAGTGATGAAGAGGCCATGTTGTTATGGCCAAAGATCAAGCAATTCGTTAGGGATCATAATGGAAATCGACCAGACATAAATTCCTCAGACCCGCTTGAGAGAGTGTATGCTAGTGCACTGATTTATCTAAAAAAAGCACGTAGAGAGCAACATTTGTAATAGGAGGTTGTTGTGGAAAGACAAAAATTACTCCGATTAATCGAAGACGACGATCTAGAACTATTAAAATTAGAGCCTGAAAAACCACCTCCAGTTACCGAGAATGAAAGACTGCTAATTTCATTTCAAGAAATTAATAGATTTGTCTCATTACACGGACGCGAACCTCAGACAGGTAATGATATTCAAGAAAGCAAGCTTTTCGCTCGTCTCGAAGGGATACGTAAAAATAAAGAAAAAATTCAAATTCTTAGAGAATTTGATATACACGATTTATTGAATGTTGAAGTTAAAGAACTCAACACTATTGAAGATGTGTTCGCAGATGACGATCAAGGACTTTTAGAGGATGATGCCAACAACATTTTCAAATTGAACCATGTTCCTCAAAAAAAGAGGACGCCAGACTATATTGCTGTTAGAAAACCCTGTAGAGATTTTGAAAAATTTCACAAATTATTCACAGATTGTCAGGATGACCTCGCTTCAGGCATGCGAAAACTGGTACCTTTTAGGCTTGAGCAAACTATTGATGAAGGACATTTTTATGTTCTCAAAGGAGTTCTTGTTTATGTTGCTAAAATCGGCAAGCGCCAGATCAATGGTGTCAGAATAAATCCTCGTCTTCGCTGCATCTTTGAAAACCAAACGGAATCAGACTTATTATTACATTCCTTAGCTGCGGCTTTATATAAAGATGGTAAACGCGTTACCGATTAGCTCGATCAGTATCTAATTTTTATGTAAGGTTAGAGAGTAATTGCTGAATTGAAGAAATCTTAGAGGCGGTATCTGCCTTTTGTGTATTGAATCGAATGCAATTAGCGCCTTCAAATCGATATTTTGTAGGTTGTGATTGAATTAATTTAATTAAATTCTCGACGTTGATTTTGGGTTCTGGTTCGAGATCGAGACGCCCGTTTTGTTGTCGAACAAGAATTTTTGTAATACCGAGTCGTGTAGCGAGAAGTTTGATTTCGGCAATAATAAAAAGATGACGCGCAGGGTCAGGAAGCTGTCCAAATCGATCGATAAATTCAACTTGTAACTCTTGAAGCTCTTCATTATTTTTGCAACTTGACAGCCGTTTATACAGTGTCAATCTTAAATTAATGTCGTGTACGTAGGTTTCAGGAATTAAAGCGCTAATTCCCAAATCGATTTCTGGACCATGATTAATTTCACGATCAAGATCGATACTTTCGCCCGATTTAAGGGCTTTAACAGCGTTTTCGAGCAGCTCAGTATAGAGGGTAAAACCGACTTCTTGAATGTGTCCACTTTGTTCTTCACCCAATATTTCTCCAGCACCGCGAATTTCTAAATCGTTGGTCGCCAGCGCGAAACCTGCACCGAGATCAGAGAGACTAGCAATAGCTTCTAAGCGTTTTTGAGCATCAGCAGTGAGAATGTTCTCCGGTGGTGTGAGTAAATACGCATAGGCTTGATGGTGCGATCGACCGACACGACCACGAATTTGATGCAATTGCGCCAGGCCAAATTTATCGGCTCTATTGATAATAATGGTATTGGCGGAAGGTACGTCAATACCGGACTCAATGATTGTTGTGCAAACCAAAACACTAAAACGGCGATGATAAAAATCTGCCATCACTTTTTCTAATTCACGTTCACGCATTTGTCCGTGAGCGACCCCTGTTTTAGCTTCAGGAACTAATTGTTCAATTTCGTCAGCGATTTTTTTGATGGATTTAACATCATTATGCAAATAATACACTTGTCCGCCACGTAAAATTTCACGCAACATAGCTTCTTTGATCAGTGCAGGGCTATATTCATGCACAAAAGTATTAATTGCCAGACGACGCGCTGGCGGTGTTGCAATAATTGATAAGTCTCTAATGCTCGACATTGCTAAATTAAGTGTGCGTGGAATGGGAGTCGCTGTTAGGGTTAGAATGTCAACGTTAGCTCGTAATGATTTAATTCGTTCTTTTTGTCTGACACCAAATCGATGTTCTTCATCGATAATCAATAAGCCAAGATTTTTAAATTTGATATCGGGTTGTAGTAATTTATGTGTGCCGATAATAATATCAACTTTACCTTCAGCACAATTTGCGAGAATCGTTTGTTGCTCTTTTTGACTTCTGAAACGAGAAATCATTTCGATTGTTACCGGAAGTTTTGCAAACCGATCCCTAAAATTGTTGAAATGTTGTTCTGCAAGTAACGTTGTAGGGACCAAAACAGCGACTTGTTTTTGATGGTACGCAACAATAAACGCAGCACGCATCGCAACTTCTGTTTTACCAAATCCGACATCACCACAAATTAATCGATCCATAGGACGCGTTTTTGCCAAATCATTAATGACCATTTGAATGGCTTGCTGTTGATCGGGCGTTTCTTCAAAGGGGAAGGTGGCGGCAAAATCAACATATTCGGTCGGTAAAGCACCGTAGCTGTCGCGTATTTTACTTTCACGTCGAGCATAAATATCGAGTAATTCGGCAGCGGCATCGCGAGCTTTTTCAGCTGCTTTTCGTTTCGCTTTTTGCCAACGGCTGGATCCGAGTTGATGCAAGGGTGCGGTATCAGTATCTGCTCCAGAATAACGACTGACTAAATGTAATGAACCAACAGGCACATAGAGTTTATGTTTTTCAGCATATTCTATTGTTAAATATTCAGCTTCGATTCCGTCTGTAGTAATACTTTGAAGCCCTAGATAACGACCTACACCGTGATCAATATGCACGATGGGAGAGCCAATTTGAAGTTCAGAGAGGTTGCGAATGAGTGTATTAGGATCAAGACTACGTCCTTGTCTGCGACGTTGTTGAATGACTTTTTCTCCGAATAATTCGCCTTCAGTAAGAATCAGTATATTCTTGTCTTTTAAATTTACACCTTGAAATACAGGTGCAGTAGTAATGCCGTGTTGAGTTGAGCTGGAGATAAAATTCTCAAGATAATCGAATGTCTCGGGTTTAATGTTGGTTTTTTGTAATAAATCGTATAGTACTTGTTGACGACCTGCTGATTCAGCTACCCAAAGCACACGAATATTATCATCAAATAATGATTTTAGGTGGTGAGAAAATTCTTTTTTTTCTTCTATAGATACACTTGGTTTTTGAAGGTGTAAATTAATACGTCCAGGCTTATCTTCAACTTTTTCGTGAGTAATTTTAATCTGAGGGAATTTTTTAATATGTCCAAATAATTCATCGATAGCCAGCGTTATATCATGAGGAGCTAAAATAGGTCGTTCAGTATCGTAGCGAAGTTGTTCATAGCGAGAGAGTACTTCTTGACGAAAATGTTCTGCACCTGTTGCAATATCTTCAACAGAAATGACAAGTGATTGAGTGGGTAAATAATCAAATACTGATTCTAATTTGTCGTAAAAAAGAGGGAGGTAATATTCAATGCCGGGTGCAGTTAACCCATCGCTTATTGATTGGTATAGAGGAGATTTTGCAGGATTACCTGAAAAATTTTCGCGCCAGGACTGTCGAAACTGTGTTATGGCTTCTTCAGTGAGAGGATATTCTTGTGCTGGAAGTAAGGCTATTTTTTCAACAATTTCGAGAGAACATTGAGTATCAGGATCGAAGGTTCGAATGGTTTCTATTTCATCATCAAACAAATCGATTCTGTAAGGCAATAAGCTTCCCATCGGATAAAGATCAATGATGGATCCTCGTTGAGAATACTCACCATGCTCTAAGACTTGTGAAGTTGCTCTGTATCCAGCACGGATTAAGCGCTGTCTGAATGCGTCGCTATCAAGACGCATGCCTTTAGTAATAGAGAAAACGTGAGCTTCTAAATGCTGACGAGGTGCAATACGGTGCATTAAGGTGTTTACAGGAACAATCACAATCGCTCTTTTTGTCTCAGGAAGTTGGCTCAAGGTGAGTAAGCGTTCAGAGATGATGTCTTGATGCGGTGAAAAATGATCGTAGGGCAAAATCTCCCAGTCTGGCAAAAGGTACAATGGTAGTGGATCTGTTGGAGAGTTAACAAAGAGCAATTCATTGTGTAAGCGTTTAGCGCTGAGAGAATCGGAGGAAATTATTAACACTGGTCCGGATGCCTGATGTGCTGCAGATAGTATAGATAGGGCAATGCCGAGCCCAGAGACTTCCCCCCAAGACTGTACTTCACCAGGATTCTTTGGCAAATTGAGTGTAAATAGTGTATTATTTTTCATAGATAGCGCCCCTTGGGAAGGCATTTTAGCATTATTTATGCTAGAATACTAAGCATCCGGTATCTTACATCTTAGAAGGAGTTGAGATGTTTACGTTCAAAACGAAGGCTCAGTCATTGAGTGAAATCATTATCAGTGGTTTATCTTTATATTTAGCAGGATTAAAATCACTCTGGCCCTGGTTCCTTTTATTAGCCCTGATGTCTGGAATTCCTAGTTTGATTATGGGGTATTTGCTTAGACAACATTATCCTGAATCTGTTCTTATAGTGACGGGAATTTTGATGCTGCTTGTGTTACCCATCATTATTTTTCTTGTAGGCTTTATCCTTCATCAACTATTCCTGGTTGGTACTCAAACCACGATGAGTTTTCAAGAGTCTTCACAATATGTACTAAAAAAATTACCTCGATTATTAATTGCATTACCCATTATTTCCATACTGAGTTGGTTTGGATTGATCTTCTTAATTGCGCCAGGGGTTTTTATTGGCGTAGCATTTGTATTTGTTGCGCCATTAATTCTTCTTGATGATTATTCAGTCGTTGAGTCATTCCGCAACAGTTGGTTTTTAGTTTGGAACAGTTGGTGGAGAACATTTTCAATTATTGTAATTCCATTAGTTCTGAGTATTTTAGTTTCGCCCTATAGTTACGCTCAAATCCCTATTTTTTCATTCGGCCGAGTTGCGCTTAGTGTGATTGAAACATCTTTAATTAATCCGTTGTTTTTTTCGCTGATGTTGACGATGTACTATGATTCTAAATTACGTCATCATATACCCATGCGTCTTCCGCGAAAGAAAAAAGGAGAGGTTCAAACATCTGCTACAAGATAAGACGTTCAGCGACTGAGGTTAAGTGGGTATTCTGAATGGATAACCCCACCTCCTAAGCAAACATCATCTTGATAAAATACGATGGATTGCCCTGGAGTGATTGCACGTTGTGGCTGTTCGAAAATGACTTGATATTCCCCATCAGATATAGCGTTAACCTTACAGTTTTGATCGCTGCAGCGATAGCGTATTTTTGCTGTACATTTCAAGGGTAATTGTGGCGTTGCTTCATCAATCCAATGGATGTCCTGACAAATCAGAGAATTACTCATTAATAGAGGATGATCATGTTGTTGGGCTACGATTAGAGTATTTCTTGCAAGATCTTTTGTGACTACATACCAAGGTGCTTCAGTAAAATTATTAAGACCACCGATTCCTAAACCTTGTCTTTGTCCTAAAGTATAAAACATTAAACCGCTGTGTTTTCCTATTATTTTTCCATCGTCAGTTTCAATGTTACCGGGTTGTGCTAATAAATATTCACTGAGAAAAGATTGGAACTTTCTCTCACCTATAAAACAAATGCCTGTACTATCTTTTTTAGCATGATTGATAAATCCATAGTTTTGAGCCATTGTCCGCACTTGTGTTTTTGTTAATTCACCTAGTGGAAATCGACTGTGAGCTAATTGATGTTGGCCTAACGTATACAAGAAATAACTTTGATCTTTATTGGTATCTATGCCTCGTAATAATTGAAAGCGGTTACCTGCGTGAATGCGTGCATAATGACCGGTAGCAATAGCATCTGCACCTAAGGAGAGGGCATGATCTAAAAATGCCCGGAATTTAATTTCTTTGTTGCACAAGATGTCTGGATTTGGTGTTCGACCTGCGGCATATTCATCAAGAAAATGGCTAAAGACCTTATCCCAGTATTCTTGGGCGAAATTGACGGTTTTTAACGGAATATTGAGTTTGTCGCAAACGGTTCTGGCATCGGTTAAGTCTTGTGTGGCAGTACAATAAGGATCTTTATCGTCGCTGTCCCAATTCCGCATGAAAAGACCAGTGACTTTATAGCCTTGTTCACACAACAAGGCGGCAGTGACAGAAGAATCAACACCTCCCGACATTCCAACGATGATGTGCTCTTTCACAACAATTCCAACTCCAAAATCTAACTCGAGGTTTCCTCTTCGAGGGTAATATCATCATCTGAGAGTGAGGGTTTAATCTCACACCATTCACCAGGAGCAAGACCCGCGAGCGTCCATTCTCCGATTTTAAATCGAATTAAACGCAACGTAGGGAAGCCTACGGCAGCCGTCATACGACGAATAAGTCTATTTCTACCCTCACGAACACCAATTTCAAGCCAACACGTTGGTATAACTTCTCGAAATCGAATGGGTGGATCTCGATCCCAGACAGTGGGAGGCACGATGAGCTTAACTTCAGCCGGTTTTGTCGGTCCATCGTTCAGCTGAACGCCGAGTTGAAGTTGATTAATAGCATCGTGGTTGGGTTTTCCCTCGACTTGAACCCAGTAGGTTTTTGTCAGCTTAAATTGGGGATCTGAAATTTGATGTTGAAGTTTACCATCATCGGTTAAAACGACCAAACCTTCACTATCTCGGTCTAATCGCCCGGCAGGGTATACATTTTTGACTGGAATAAAGTCTGCAAGGGTAGAACGCCCTGATTTATCCGTAAACTGAGTTAAGACTCCATACGGCTTATTGAATAAAATCAGTCTGCTCATCGTTCAAACCTCAATCTTAGTAATTTCTATCATTCCAAAAGCGTGCTGTGATTGGTATAGTATACAGGATTTTACATTCGATTTGATAGAGGGAGTGACTCAATGAGCGATAAGAAAATTCAAGTGCCTGCGGAAGGTGAAGCAATTTCTGTGAATGCTGATGCTACGTTAAATGTACCCAATAATCCTATTGTACCTTTTATTGAAGGTGATGGTATTGGTGTGGATATTACTCCAGTGATGAGAGCTGTAGTTGATGCTGCTGTAGAAAAAGTCTATGGAAATAAGCGAAAAATTGCATGGATGGAAATTTATGCCGGTGAGAAAGCGAATCAGGTCTATGGTAAAGATGTTTGGTTGCCGGATGAAACATTGCAGGCAATACGAGATTATGTGATCGCAATTAAGGGCCCTTTAACGACTCCTGTTGGTGGTGGTATTCGTTCTTTGAATGTAGCCCTTAGACAAGAATTAGATTTGTACGTGTGCCTACGACCAATACGCTATTTTGATGGAACACCAAGTCCAGTGCGCGAACCTCAGAACACAAATATGGTGATTTTCCGTGAGAATTCTGAGGATATTTACGCAGGTATTGAGTGGGCTGCTGATACGGATGCGGCAAAAAAAATCATTAAGTTTTTGCAGCAAGAGATGGGTGTGAAAAAAATACGTTTTCCAGAAACTTGCGGAATCGGAATTAAACCTGTTTCTAAAGCGGGAACAAGTCGGTTAGTTCGACGAGCAATTCAGTACGCAGTTGATAACAATCGAGATTCAGTAACATTAGTTCATAAGGGCAATATTATGAAATTTACTGAGGGCGCATTTAAAGAGTGGGGTTATCAAGTTGCTCGTGAGGAGTTTGGTGCTCAGCCTTTGGAAGGTGGACCTTGGCATGTGTTTAAAAATCCTAACACTGGAAAAGATATTGTCATTAAAGATGTTATTGCTGATGCATTTTTACAGCAAATTTTGTTACGTCCTATGGATTATGATGTGATTGCAACGTTAAATTTAAATGGTGACTATATTTCTGATGCGCTCGCAGCACAGGTCGGTGGCATTGGAATTGCACCAGGTGCAAATTTAGGTGATACCGTGGGAGTTTTTGAAGCAACGCATGGTACTGCTCCAAAATATGCCGGAAAAGATGCTGTGAATCCAGGTTCATTAATTTTATCGGCTGAGATGATGCTCAGACATTTTGGATGGATTGAAGCGGCCGATTTAATTATTGCATCGATGGCACGTACTATTAAAGCAAAAACAGTGACGTATGATTTTGCGCGTATATTAGAAGGCTCGACGCAATTAAAAACGTCTGAATTCGGTCAAGCGATGATTAAACAATTTTAATCAAGAAATTTTTTACATAGAGCTACAATGATTTATCCTGTGGCTCTACGCTGCTGAAAAAAATTGATGTTGTGGAGATGGACTGGGCAAGACAACCTTTTCAAGACCGCCGTAAATACATCCGTGTAGTCTTCGTTCGGACATCCATGTCCTCAACGATCTTGAAAAGGTAGATCTTGCCCAGTCTTCTCAACTTGGTGCTAAATTCTTATTTTTGCGGCTCTGGAAAGCTTTTTAAAAAAAGTTCCGGAAATATTTTGAATTTTCTTGTGGCAAAAATTTAATTATCCTGAGTCGTGTAGGCGAAGAATCCAACTTTCTTGGAGGAAAATAAAGCGCAGCGAGGGGGACCCGAGCGAGCCATTTCCGGAAAGACAGTCGGATTCTCGCGCCGACTTTGAGAACTCAATAAAGTTTAGTGCTACTGCGGCGGTCGTGAAAAGGTAGATCTTGCCCAGTCCAACTCCTTATATATTTTTAGTAAAACAATACTAATAAATAGCAAATATAATGCGTTATGAGTCGCGGGAAAATGAAAATGCGGTGGTGCCCGGCGAGCACTAAATACTCAAAATTGCCTATGGCTACCGCGATACGACAAATTTTAAATATCTACTATAATGACAGTAAGAGGCATGTATGAATGAGAAGTTGGCGCCAGTTATAGAGAGCGAAGTAGAGGTTGGTGAATTATCTGCCGACCTGAAGGTGAAGAAGCCATCAATGTATGTGGTCATACTCATCAATGACGACTTTACACCGATGGAGTTTGTAATAGAGGTGCTTATGAAATATTTTGGTAAAAGTGCAGAGTTAGCAAGATTGATTATGTTACAGGTGCATTATCAAGGACGTGGAGTATGTGGGGTTTTTACACGAGAAATTGCAGAAACCAAAGTTACTCTTGTTAATGCCTTCGCGCGTAGTCATGAACATCCACTGTTGTGCACTATGCAAATTGCATGACAGAATTTAAAGGAGTGAATGGCCATGTTTAGCAAAGCATTGGAAGTGACATTGAATTCAGCCTTCTCACGAGCACGTGCGAAGCGACACGAATTCATGACAGTTGAACATTTATTTTACGAACTTCTCGACAACCCTGAAGCTCTAGAAGTACTCGTTGCATGCAACGCAAACGTAGATAGACTTCGTGCTGGAGTTGGTATATTTATAGACGAAACGACACCATTATTACCACCTGGTAACGATAAAGATATCCAACCAACACTCGGATTTCAACGCGTATTACAACGCGCAATATTTCAGGTTCAATCATCTGGTCAGGCAGAAGTCAGTGGAGCAAATGTACTCGCTGCAATATTTGGTGAACAAGAAAGCCAAGCCGTTTACTTTTTATCACAAGAAAAAGTGAGTCGCTTAGACGTTATTAATTATATTTCACACGGAATATCAAAAATACAACACATGGGTGGAGCAACACACCTCGAACATTCAGTCGACATGGGAATGGGTGGAGACCAAAACTTCCAAGAAAGTTTACTCGAACGTTATACCGTCAATCTAAACGATCAAGCTATGCTTGGAAAAATCGACCCTCTCATTGGTCGACAAGATGAAATTGACAGAACTATTCAAGTTCTATGCAGAAGACGAAAAAATAATCCATTATTTGTTGGTGAAGCAGGTGTGGGAAAAACAGCAATTGCTGAAGGACTCGCAACGAGAATCGTAAATAAAAAAGTTCCAGAACCGATGCTCAATGCTGTCATTTACTCACTCGACTTAGGTGTATTGCTCGCTGGAACAAAATACCGTGGCGACTTTGAAAAACGATTTAAATCTGTACTAAAAGAGCTAAAATCTATTCCGGGTGTCATTGTTTTCATCGATGAAATTCACACCATTATTGGTGCAGGTGCTGCATCAGGTGGAACCATGGATGCATCAAACTTATTAAAACCATTATTAAGTAGTGGCGAATTACGTTGCATGGGATCAACAACATTCCAAGAATATCGCACTATTTTTGAAAAAGACCGTGCATTGACACGACGATTTCAAAAAATTGATATTAGTGAACCTAGCGTAGAAGATACCTATCAAATACTGCAGGGATTGAAAACGCGCTTCGAAAGTTATCACGGAGTGAAATATACAAAAGAAGGTTTACGTGCTGCAGCAGAATTATCAGATCGATACATTAATGAACGTCATTTACCTGATAAAGCAATTGACGTTGTAGATGAAGCCGGTGCATTTCAACGACTACAACCAGTGAATAAACGTAAACGCACTATTGGAAAGCGTGAGATAGAAGAAATGGTTGCTAAAATAGCACGAATTCCATCTCGTAATGTTACTGCTACTGATAAAGAAGTGTTGCAAAACTTAGAACGCGATTTAAAAATGCTCGTTTTTGGACAAGACCATGCCATCGAATCACTTGCAACTGCAATAAAACTATCACGTTCTGGATTACGTGAACCACAAAAACCAGTAGGATCATTCTTATTTGCTGGACCAACCGGTGTTGGTAAAACGGAAGTGACTCGACAATTAGCAACTACTTTAGGGGTAGAGCTTGTTCGGTTCGACATGTCAGAATATATGGAAAGGCACAGTGTTTCCCGATTAATTGGTTCACCTCCAGGTTATGTTGGATACGAAGAAGGTGGTTTACTCACTGAAGCAATTACAAAACATCCTCATGCCGTATTACTCTTGGATGAAATTGAAAAAGCGCATACCGATATTTTCAATATTCTCTTGCAAGTAATGGATCACGGAACATTAACTGATAATAATGGACGGGTAGCTGATTTTCGACATGTTATTATTGTGATGACAACAAATGCCGGAGCAGATTTATTAGAACGCTCATCAATGGGATTTTTAGATGCTGATGTCACAATAGATGGCAGTGATGCAATTAAACGTATGTTTGCACCTGAATTTAGAAATCGATTAGACGCTGTTATTCAATTCCGACATCTTGATCCTGCGATATTAAGTCGAGTGGTAGATAAATTCTTAACAGAACTCGAAGTTCAGCTCGCTGCACGAAACGTTGTGATTGAAGTAGATTCTACGGCGCGTGAATGGTTAGCAATACATGGCTATGATCGAAAAATGGGTGCACGACCAATGGCAAGATTAATTCAAGAGCAAATTAAAAAGCCATTAGCTGATGAATTAATTTTTGGACGCCTTGTTGAGGGTGGAAATGTATTTGTCACAATCGAAAATGACAAAATTGTTTATAAAATTAGAGAGCTAGTAACGAGTAGATTAGCGACTCAAAAACAATAGATGCAGGACATTACTTTTTGTCCGCATCTGTTTGTGGTTCATCTGTAGTTGTTTCTGCGGGTGGTATCGCCCCAGGCTTTCTTTTTTCTGTACTACGGTAGGTAATTCGACCTTTCGTCAAATCATAAGGCGTTAATTCGACTCTCACTAAATCTCCCGTAAGAATTCGAATATAATTTTTACGCATTCGACCAGAAATATGGGCGATAACAGTGTGACCATTCTCGAGTTTCACGCGAAACGTGGTGTTGGGCAGGGAGTCAGTAACAACCCCTTCCATTTCTATATGATCATCTTTTGGCATGTAAATCCTACTATTTGTAATCAAATCGTTGATTTTGCCTTAAATACCCGAGAAATACAATCAAATGCTCATCATTTAAGCGCATCGAGATATTTTTCAGCATCTAGTGCTGCCATGCACCCCGTGCCGGCAGAAGTGATCGCTTGACGATAAATATGATCAGAGACATCACCTGCAGCAAAAACCCCTGAAACATTAGTTTCAGTGGCGTTTCCAGATTGGCCAGTGTTAACTCGAATGTAGCCATTATTCATCTCTAATTGCCCTGCAAAAATCTCAGTATTAGGTCGATGGCCAATCGCAATAAAGACACCTTGAACATCAATTTTCTGTGTATTCGTAGAATCAACTTGTTTGATGCGCAGCGCATTAACGCCTTTATCGTCGCCTAAAACTTCATCCAGCGTATGATTCCAGGCAATTTCAACTTTCCCTGATTCTACTTTTTGCATTAAGTGATCGATCAGAATTTTTTCTGCTTTGAATTTATCGCGTCGATGTATCACAGTCACTTTGCTTGCAATATTGGATAAATACAGGGCTTCTTCGACAGCGGTATTTCCTCCACCCACTACAGCAACGGGTAAGTTACGGTAGAAAAAACCATCACACGTTGCACAGGCAGAAACACCACGCCCCATGAAAGCAGTTTCAGAGGGTATCCCCAAATATTGAGCTGAGGCGCCAGTGGCAATAATTAATGCATCACAGCTGTACTCCACGCCAGTATCGCCTACCAGTAAAAAAGGACGTTGGGATAGATTACAGCTCACAATATGATCGCGAATGACCTGGGTGTTGAATCGTTCAGCATGTTTAAGCATGCGGTCCATCAAAGCAGGCCCTTGCAAACCTTCCACATCGCCTGGCCAATTATCGACATCTGTAGTCCGCGTTAGCTGACCGCCGGGTTCCATACCCGAAATCATGACAGGGTTTAAATTGGCACGGGCAGCGTAAATAGCCGCGGTGTATCCGGCCGGTCCTGAACCTAAAATTATTAATCGATGATGCTGTATTGGCATAGTAGTACCCTATTTTTTGCAGGTGATAAGTTTAACATGAAGAGTAGGGCAGGTCTAATGTAGAGAAATCGATTAGCGCCGAAATCTTAACCAGTAAAACCCGCGAACGTTCTCACCAGTTTTGTTTTACCATTCTTTCAATTATTAAGAAAATGACATTGCCAGGTAGTCTTCTTGATTTAAAACTTGTTGCGCAAATTACTTAAATCATCTTCTTGAATACTTATTTCAATATTCTGATAGCTTGGTTGTAGTGACAGTGATTTAAAAAATTCATAACAAAAATCAGTGATGGGAAAGCCATGACTTAACTCTGGATGATCCTTATAAACCCGTTTAACGAAATCATAGTATCGGTCTTGACCCATTCCCACTTTAAATAAAATTAAAACTGCAGTGGTACAAACATGAATAAGTTCTTGTTCTTTGTCTAATTCTAGAAATGGCGTGTTTTCAACACTTATCATTTTTGTTATAAGCTTATGTTCATCGAGCATGGCTTTTGCGAAGTAGGCGGCTGAGGGTAAGGCTGTTTCGAGAACTATTACATTGTTTTTTAGAACAGGTATCATCATCTCAAAACATTGCTCAACAATCTTCAGGAAATCTAAGTCACCCGCGAATTGTTGAACAAAATCGGGTTTACCATAATTCGACACGTCAGCTTGGAAATTATTATTAAATGCGGGGTATTTATAACGAAAGAAATTGCGACTTAACGCCGCCTTCCCTCTATCAAGGATGTAATCATCAGTACTCGTGCGCCCACGCCATTCTTCTGCCTCTAGTTCAGAGAATTTACCAAGGAGAGGTTTGTCATGATCTGGATATAAGCTCAAATAACATTCTAACCCTTTAATTTCAAGGGAGTTTTTGAGGCTCACTATCTTATTAATAATCGCTAGTTCACGAATTCGTTCTCTGAGTTCTTCATTGATACGAGGATTACTGCAATCTATTAAAAGCCTTCCGGCACTGTGTCCTAAAGGATCTATTAATGGGCCTACGCCTCTAACACGCTGAGCATACAGTCTCTTGGCTTCTGTTGTAGATAATACCTCTCGGCTAGTAACTTGCTCTGTCACATCATCAAATATTTTTTTAGAAGGTAACCAAATTAAAGTCTCTAATGTAGTGTGTGGTTTAACGCTATTATTTCTGTGCTCAAGAGTTGATGACATTCGTGTAAAAAACTCCACGATACTTCGTGTCCTCATGATAATTTTCTCGCTATTTACGGTGAATAATAATCAATACTTATTTTTTGGTAAATTTTCATTAATCAGGCTTGAAATTTCTGTTATTCTGTAAAAATCTTTGCCAAGGGCTGCTGGTAAAACATCCACCCTAGCTAAGTTTGAGTAGGCGTCGTCTGCAGTGATTCGGGCGTTTTTGTAATCTTTTTGTTTTAAATAACCTAAGGTACGGTGATAAGAAACTAAATATTCTTTATAATATTGCTGTGACTTAAGATCATCCTGCATGAGGTTGATAATAAACGAGGAGCTATGTTTTTCTAAATATAGACGGTTTGCTAACGACTCAGGTTGTGCAGTTGCGAGTGGGGTTTCGACAAGATTGTGAGCAGATCTCTTACCAGTCATGAATAAGCCAAATAAGCGGTTCTTTTTCACTTGATATTCCCTCACTAAACTAAATTATAATAAAAGATACCTGCTTTTAAGTATACCCTATAAAGGTTTGACATATCAATAGCTAGAGTTTTCCGCTGTAGGCAGCAGGGCAATTGTCCAAAATAGGTAGTACGCCCTGTAGGCTTCGGTCGAAACATCCTGTTTCTCACGATCTTGAAAAGGGTGATCTTGCCCAGCCTTCATAATCCGTGTTTGCTTTTGTTTATTTAGCTCTGGAGAGAATTTCAAGACCACTTCAAATCTTCAGATTGATTTGTGCTCTTAAATCAAATGGTTCTTAATCCCCTAAGATAGTCTTCCTTGCCACATTCTAATATAAAAATCTAAAAATTAGGAATGAATAGACGAGACCTTATTCAATCTTAGTTATAACTTTAATATTATTGAAAGCAACAGCCATACCAAAATCAAGATTTTCTTGTAAGCTAATATCGCTATAATGTCCAACTTGTAAATTTAGCATTTTGACAAGGCTATTCTTGAATTCTTGATCTAATTGATTAAACCAGGGTGGCTCAATTACGATATTGTCGTTATTGAAGAAAAAAATATTAATAAAATAGTTTGTTAACTTCTCAATCGGCATTGACTTGAGTGATTTTAAGTATTCACTGTGAATGTTATTATGTAAGGTATTAACTGTAGCAATTAATATGTATGACTCATTCTTCAGTGTGATCGCATTATATATGAATCCAAGTTGCTTTCGCCTTATATTTTGAACGGCCTGCCCGATAGGATTTATTAACGGAAAGTAGACACCAGTAGCTAGTATTGGAAGCCTTTCTAA
The DNA here is from genome assembly GCA_019748175.1 of Gammaproteobacteria bacterium. Classification (NCBI taxonomy): domain Bacteria; kingdom Pseudomonadati; phylum Pseudomonadota; class Gammaproteobacteria; species Gammaproteobacteria bacterium. The sequence continues at coordinate 82,321 of JAIEPX010000012.1, read as the reverse complement.
TTTGATTAAAAGATAACTTAGTCCGCCACTTTTGACCTTCATAATTTGATTATAGAGAAACTTATGATCTTTCATCTCTTGAATAAGATGTTTTTGATGCTCCTTAAAATAACTTGATTTCGTATACCCTGTTCTATCGAGACTTTTTAGATCTCCATCGCTTACTTTAATAAAAAATTGATGCAAACATTTCTTCAAAAAATATTCTCTGCATAATGAACGAAATGTAATATCATATATTTGATTATATAATCCCTGAAATGGTTCTTTCTCAAAAGAGCTGAACAATCTATTATCGTGATATTGACAAAAACCAGGCATAGTTGTTGCACTGTGAATATGTTTAAGCTGAAATTCAATCAAATTGTTACTCTGATTACTTGAGTATTTAGGAAGATATACTCTGCCATTTTCCGCAACAGATTTTAAGTACATTTTACTTATTCTATGTGATTGAACAATTTCTCCAGAACATGATTCTTTTGAATAGGCCATGCAATATTTGTCGTCAAAAAAGTATTTCTTAGCCATATAGTCTGGGGTGTGTATACATTTCAGAAATTCTTTCATATCCATTTTTTATCCCCCAATTAAATATGTAACTTAAGTTCAGTTCAGTGAGTCACGCAAGTGAAAGATATAGTAGTCAAATACAGGCATTGTGAATTCTCAAAAATCTAATTATCAAGACTACATCATGCCTAGACTTTTAACTCGCACTTGCTCACCTCATAAATACCCAAGAAGGTAAGCGCCAATATATCTACACACTTAATTATACAACATCTCTAAATTATGCCACCAAAATCATTAGGGAATTGGGGTAGAGGTTAGAGCTTTGACTGATGATTAGTGAACACATTTTTTTAGCTATAATGTCTTTTATAGCAGAATCCTTATCATCGACTAGTATGCCTAGAGCACTGGGAATAGAATATCCATGGATAATAACAAATTAGTCAAGGAAAGATCTGACTCTTGACTCTTTAAGCCAGAAAGGTCTTTCATTATGGAGGCTAATACTAATAATAGGTTAGCTTTGCGTAATGTTATCTAGAGTCAAAAAAATAAAAATGGCACGGAGTATCAGGACTGGGCAAGATCACCCTTTTCAAGATCGTGAGAAACAGGATGTTTCGACCGAAGCTTCCAGGGATGGATTTACGGCGTTCTTGAAAAGGGTGATCTTGCCCAGTCTAACACCTCAGTATCTCTACAATCGACCACCAATCGCTTTTCCTTATCCAGTGATTGCCTACAGCATATTTTGATCGAATCATTTTTTGCTTTTTTTCCCTCTTCTTTTTAGCAGTATGAAGACGTATAATCAGGCGTTTTAGGAATAAAGGAACCACAGTGGCTAGAGCAGGGCGCAAAAAAGAAGCTGACGAATTGTTCGCTGAACATTTTTATAAACGCTTGCGCGAAGGAATTTTGATCATCATTTCGGCAATAGCTGTTTTTGTGATGATCGGGTTAGTAACATACCATTCTTCAGATCCCAGTTGGTCTAATCTAGGTGGCAACGATCAGATTTTGAACGCTGAAGGTGCTGTAGGAGCCTGGGTAGCGGATGTATTGTTGTATTTATTAGGCTATATGGCTTACGGATTACCGGCGGCATTTTTTTTCGGCACCTGGTGGTTTTGGAGTGAGCAACATCAATCCGATCTTCCGTATCATTATCCCTTATTATGGTTGCGAATTTTTGGTGCCATTTTAGCGATTAGCGGATTCTCTGGCCTTTTGAGTTTGCATTTTCATGGATCACCCAATTGGGTACCCTTCACCTCAGGTGGTGTATTAGGCAATATCGTTGCGGCGCATTTAGTGTCTATTTTGAATGGTGCCGGAACTTCATTAGCTTTATTAGCGATCACTTTGGTGGGTGTAACCTTACTAACCGGATTATCCTGGTTACAGGTTGCCGATCGTATCGGAGAAAAAACACTGGCACTTTGGGATCTGATTGCAGAGCGATTTCAAGCGCACCGCGAACACTCTCAATCATTGAAAAAAGAGCTTGAACCCGAAATTCCCCAACGTTCACCGGGAAAATCTAAAATACGACGTGAACCGGAAATTCGATCAACAAGCAAAATTGATATTCAGCCCGATATAATCACTGTTGAACCTAAAATTGTGAGAGCGGCTCCAACGGAAGATGACGAACTTCCCTGGGACGAAATAGCTGTCGCTGCGCCATCAAAACCTCGTATTATGGCTAAACCTAAACCAGAGAAAGTTCATTTCGATTCGGCATTAGCAGGTACATTGCCGCCTCTTGAATTATTAGATCCTCCTGATCAAACAGAACGCAAAGGCTATAGCAATCAACAATTGGAAGAGATGTCTCGTTTAGTTGAATTACGGCTGCAAGATTTTGGTGTCATTGTCAAAGTGGTCGCTGTACATCCTGGACCCGTTGTAACACGTTATGAATTGCAACTCGCTGCAGGTACTAAAGTCAGTAAAATAACAGGATTAGCCAAAGATTTAGCGCGCGCATTATCTGTCACAAGTGTACTTATTGTTGAAGTGATTCCGGGTAAATCTGTGATAGGTTTAGAATTACCTAATGCATCGAGAGAAACAGTTCGTTTACGAGAAATTCTTGCATCGCAACGCTATGCTGCAGCTAAATCTCCGTTGGCCTTAGGCATCGGAAAAGATATTGCAGGTCATGCGGTGGTATTAGACTTAGCTAAAATGCCGCATTTGCTCGTTGCAGGTACTACTGGTTCAGGAAAATCGGTGGGATTAAATGCGATGCTTTTGAGTTTGTTGTACAAAGCAACGCCTAAAGAATTACGCATGATTATGATTGATCCCAAGATGTTGGAATTATCAATATACGATGGCATTCCTCACTTACTCACTCCTGTTGTGACGGATATGAAAGATGCGGCTAATGCATTGCGTTGGTGTGTCGCTGAAATGGAACGTCGCTATCGTCTCATGGCGTCACTCGGTGTTAGAAATTTAGCGGGTTACAATCAAAAAGTGGCGAAAGCCATTGCGGATGGTGAACCCATTTATGATCCACTCTGGTTGCCAAATTCTACAACAGACAAACCAGGTTATTTAGAAGAATTACCCTATATCGTTGTATTGGCAGATGAATTTGCCGATATGATGATGGTTGTGGGTAAAAAAGTTGAAGAGCTCATTACACGTATAGCACAAAAAGCACGGGCTGCAGGAATACATTTAATTTTAGCGACTCAACGTCCTTCAGTGGATGTTATCACCGGGTTAATAAAAGCGAACATTCCTACTCGCATAGCATTTCAAGTCTCTTCCAGAATTGATTCACGAACAATTTTAGATCAGTCGGGTGCAGAACAATTATTAGGTCATGGTGACATGTTGTATTTACCACCTGGAACTGCAGTACCGGTTCGCGTGCACGGCGCTTTTGTGGCAGATGAAGAAGTGCATCGTGTCGTGAGTGATCTTAAACGACGAGGGCAAGCCGAATATCTGGAAGATGTGATTGCTGGAGGTGGACTAAGCGATGCCAGTGAATCGGGTGGATCTGAGACTGATGACGGTGAACAAGATCCCATGTATGATCAAGCGGTTCAAATTGTTTTAGAATCTCGCCGAGCTTCAATTTCTGGTATTCAACGACGCTTGAAAATAGGATTTAATCGAGCTGCTCGATTAGTCGAATCGATGGAAGCAGCGGGAATTGTTGGGCCCATTGAAAATGGTGCACGTGAAGTGTTGATTGCTGCTCCAATAGAGGATTAAATGATGAAAAATTATGCTCGAGTTATATTCACTGTGTTGATGAGTTTTATTTTTAATTTCACTGTTAATGCAAGCAACCCATTACAAGAACTACAACAAAAATTAAATTCTTTTCACGGAATGCGTGCAAGTTTTCAACAAGCACTCTTTAGTGATGAACGAACTCCACCTCATCGTTCAAGTGGTACCATGGCTATCCAACGTCCCGGAAAATTTCGATGGGAAACTCAAAAACCTAATGAGCAAATTCTTATTGCAGATGGCAGTTTATTATGGATTTATGATGTCGATTTAGAACAAGCCACTAAGCAAAAAGTCGACACCACAGATAGCAATAGTCCCGCATTATTTTTAAGTGGAAATGTCGTCGATATTCCAAAACGCTTTACCGTTAAAAATGAAAATAATGCTAACAGTGTTGGATTTCATTTAGCGGCAAAATCAGCAGATGATATGTTTCAATCTGTAACCATTTTTTTTCAAGCCGATAAATTAAGTAAAATGGTAGTGGATACCCGTATCGGGCAACGAAGTGAATTTACGTTTTCCAAAGTGGAAATTAACCCCACGTTTTCAAATAATACATTTCACTTCAAACCACCGGCAGGAGTGGATGTTTTGACTAATTAATCCAAGGAGAGGAATTATGGAATCGGCGATGAAATATGCACGTGTTTATATAACTGAAGGCGATAAACTATTACCATTACTGATGGAATACTTACATAATGATGCAAAGGTTGCAGGGGTAACTGTGATTCGCGGTTATAGTGGATTTGGTAAATCAAAAGTGCTTCACAGCAAAGAAATACCCTATGAAGCAAACAATTTACCTTTGATAATAGAATTTATTGATACTGTAGAAAAAGTCGACAGCGTCATTCGGCACTTTAAAGATATGTTCAGATTAGGACATATTGTCTCATGGGCTGTGAATGTTGATTAATATATTCTTAGAAGAAGTGAGATAAAATGCTAGATCCTAAATTATTGCGAAACGACATTGAAAAAACAGCAGCAGCGTTATTGCAGCGTGGTGTGACGTTAGATGTTGATCGCATCACTCAGCTCGAATCGCAACGAAAAACCTTAGAGATAGCCACGCAAGAATTGCAACATACACGTAATTCTCAATCCAAATTAATTGGACAAGCCAAAGCAAAAGGTGAAGATAGTGCCCCTTATATGGCCATAGTCAATGAGTTATCAGATAAGTTGAAAGCTTCCGAAGAAAACTTAAAAGAACTTCAACAAGAACTGAATTCTATTTACTGGAATATTCCAAACATTCCTCATGTTTCAGTACCTGTAGGGAAAACAGAAAAAGATAATCAAGAAATTCGTCAGTGGGGCAAGATTCCGACCTTTGATTTCATACCTAAAGATCACGTTGAGTTGGGTGAAGGAATGTCTCAAATGGATTTTGCCAGTGCGGGTAAAATCTCTGGTGCTCGTTTCGTCGTGTTATCAAACAAGTTGGCTCGACTGCAGCGTGCTCTCGCTCAATTTATGCTGGATTTACACACTCAACAGCATGGCTATCTAGAAATGTATGTCCCCTATCTCGTCAAAAAAGAAAGTCTTTTCGGCACAGGGCAACTTCCAAAATTTTCAGAAGAATTATTTCATATTGATGGCGATCAAAAATTATCGTTAATTCCTACTGCCGAAGTACCACTCACTAACTTAGCAGCAGATACCATTTATGAGAATGATCAACTGCCAATCAAAATGGTTGCACAAACACCTTGTTTTAGAAGTGAGGCAGGATCTTACGGAAAAGATACTCGCGGAATGATTAGACAGCACCAATTTGAAAAAGTCGAATTAGTTCAAATAGTACGGCCGGAAGATTCTTATCAAGCTTTAGAAGAATTAACAGCCCACGCAGAAAAAGTACTGCAATTACTTGAGCTTCCGTATCGTGTCGTAGCATTATGCACAGGCGATCTTGGTTTTGCATCGTCTAAAACCTATGATTTAGAAGTGTGGTTGCCAAGTCAAAAAATGTACAGAGAAATCTCATCTTGCAGTAATTTTGAGACTTTTCATGCAAGAAGAATGCTAGCACGATATCGACATCCCGAAACACAGAAAACTGAATATGTTCATACCATTAATGGTTCAGGATTAGCGGTAGGACGAACATTAGTGGCGATCATGGAGAATTATCAGGATAATCGAGGGCGAATTCGAGTACCTGAAATTTTGCGCCCTTACCTACCCGGTATTGAAATAATTGAATAATCTGCTACGGTTTCCCTATTTGAGGATTTTATCGTATGTCAGAATCGACTGATAAAGTGAAATCATCGAGTTTACACGGCAGTATAGAACGAATAACTTTTCATAATGCGGACAATGGATTCTGTGTATTAAAAGTCAAAGTACCAACACAAGAAGAATTGGTAGTGGTTGTTGGTAATGCCCATGTAGTTACGCCGGGTGAATACATCGAGTGTAGTGGCGAGTGGATTTATGATCGTACTTACGGCCAACAATTCAAAGCCGACGAATTAAAAATTATCCCACCTACTCATGTTGAAGGTATGGAAAAATATTTAGCTTCAGGTGTCGTTAAAGGAATTGGTCCTTCCACAGCAAAATTATTAATCGAATCTTTTGGATTAGATGTTTTTCAAGTCATCGAAAAAGCCCCTCAAAAATTACTTGAATTACCGGGTATTGGAACAAAAAAACTAGAAATGATTACGACCGGATGGGATGAGCAGATGCGAGTGCGAGAAATCATGGTATTTCTGCAATCACATGGCCTTGGAACTGCTCGTGCAATGCGCATCTATAAAACCTACGGCGACCAAGCGCTTTTAAGAGTCAAAGAAAATCCGTATCGATTAGCACTCGATATTCCTGGAATAGGGTTCAAAACAGCAGATGAACTTGCATTAAAAATGGGAGTAGCACGTGATTCAGTGCTAAGAGCTCAAGCCGGTGTTCGTCATGCATTACAAGAGTGTTGTGCTAAAGGCCATTGTGTTGCTTCAAAAAAAGATTTAATCCAGCAAAGTATTAAATTGTTAGAATTATCAGAAGACCAAATTGAAAATGCTATTTCACAGGAAGTTCAGGCGGGTAATTTAATCGCTGAAGAAATTTCAGAGCCAGGTTCAATAGGAGATGATCAAACTATTTTTATATTGCCCAATCTCTATCAAGCAGAGTGTGGCGTCAGTCTGCATTTTGAGCGGTTATTATGCGAAAAAACGCGATGGCACGATATGGATGTTGAAAGTGCATTACCTTGGGTTGAGAGTCGTACAGGAACGGTCTTGTCAGATTCACAGAGGCATGCCGTCATTACAGCGATTCGATCAAAAATTACAGTAATAACCGGTGGCCCTGGTGTTGGTAAAACAACGATAGTGAATAGTATTTTGCAATTAGTTCGTAGTCGAAGTGCCAGTGTCGCATTGTGTGCACCTACAGGTCGTGCCGCAAAACGTTTGAGTGAAGCCACCGGATTAGAAGCAAAAACAATTCACCGTTTACTGGAATACGATCCTGGAACGCGCGATTTTAAGCGAGAAACAATTAATCCACTCGAAGCTGATTTAGTGGTTGTCGATGAAGCTTCAATGATCGATATCCTTTTAATGTATCATTTAATAAAAGCGATTCCGGCCACATGCTCATTGATTTTAGTGGGTGATGTGGATCAATTGCCCTCTGTGGGACCTGGCAGTGTGTTGGCTGATATTATTCAATCACAAACGGTAGAAGTGGTTAGGCTCACAGAAATTTTTCGTCAAGCAGCGAGTTCCAGAATTATTTTAAATTCACATCGAATTAATCAAGGTGAAATGCCCATAGAAAATCTGGAAGGAAAAGAAACGGATTTCTATACCATTCTCGCTGAATCATCAGCTGAAATTCACGCGAAACTTCTAACAATAGTCACGCAACGCATTCCTTCGCGATTCGGATTTGATCCTATTCGCCAAATTCAGGTTTTGACGCCTATGCATCGTGGAGATTTAGGTGTAAGAGGGCTCAACGTAGATTTACAAGCACGATTAAATCCATCAGGGCAGCCGCGTATTGAACGTTTTGGATGGACCTTTGCCTGTGGTGATAAAGTGTTGCAGACAGTGAATAATTACGAAAAAGAAGTTTTTAATGGTGATATCGGATATATCACTCATTTTAAATTAGATGAACAAGAAATTCTTATTGATTTTGATGGTCGGTTAGTGGCCTACCGATATGACGAGCTCGATGAAATTGTATTGGCTTATGCAACCACCATTCATAAGAGCCAAGGATCTGAATATCCTGCGGTAGTCATTCCACTTTCTATGCAACATTACACGATGTTACAACGTAATCTTATTTATACGGCTGTAACGCGCGGAAAAAAATTAGTTGTTCTTATTGGCCAACAAAAAGCGATCACCATGGCTGTGCAAAATTTTAATGCTCAACAGCGACTTACTCGGCTTCGTGAAAGATTGAGTGAACAGATGACAGCATCTCCCAGTTAAGGATTCAAGGGAAATCTTATAACATCCTGAATGCAGATGATTTTCTTAGCTGAGCAATTACTGATCAGATGAAATAATCCTAGATTTAGTTTACCGTTCCTGCAGAGCACTATGTTTGGCTTTGAGGATAGGCTTTAGCATGTAGGATAATACCGTTTTTTTGCCTGTTAGAATATCAACTCGAGCGGTCATACCGGGAATAATTTGCAGAGGATTTTTTTCGTTACTTAAGTGATTTTTTTGTGTTCGAACCAAAATTTCATAATAGCCTTCTTCATTTGGCTTGGTATTATTGTCCATTTTTGTATCAGCACTTATTAACTCAACGTTACCTTTAAGTCCACCATAAATGGAATAATCATAGGCACTGATTTTGACCGTAGCACTTTGACCAGGATGAATAAAACCAATGTCAGAGGGCTTCACTTTGGCGGATACTAATAATGTATCATCCAAAGGTACAATTTCCACTAGATCCATACCTGGATTTACAACACCACCAATAGTATTGACACGCAATTGCTTGACGATGCCTTTGACTGGTGACCGAACTGTTGTACGATCTAATCGATCTTTTAGCGCAACTTCATTTTGCTTAACTTGAGACAATTCAGTTTTTACTTTATTTAATTCATCTAAGGCTGCGCTTTGAGCGCTCGAAATTTTTGATTCAGTTTCACTCGCTTGTTGCTCTAATTGTAGGACTTCAACTTGAGACACAGCACCGCTTTTTAACAAGGGTTTTGTCATATTGATTTGACGCTGAATTAACGCTAGATTATGGTTTAAATTCTGCATCTCACGTCGCTTTGAATCATATAATTCTCGTTCGGAAGTCACCAAATCAGGTACTTCAGTTGCAACAACCGATGAGGGGGTATAGAGTTGATTATTCATTTGAGCAGTAATACGTTCAATTTTTGCGGTTAAAGCCAATTCTTTAAGGCGATTTTCTTTATAACCACCCGAAAATCGAATGTCATCTAAAACCATCAATATCTGATTTTTTTGAACCATTTGACCTTCATGTACAGCAAGATCTCTAACAATTCCACCTTCTAAATTTTGAATTATTTGAATTTTTTGAGAAGGAATGACTTTTCCATCACCATGTGTCACTTCATCTAATTTTGCAAAAAAAGCCCAGGTAAAAAAACAGATGAAAAATAACAATATCGACCATAAGATGATATGACCAAATCGATTCGGTCCTTTTAGCTCATCGAAATATTCTTTAAGCTGGGGATGCATTGTCATGAGAATTTACCTTCAATTGACCGTCAGAAAGTTGCTTTAAAACACGCTCTTTTGGCCCATCTGCCAAAAGATAACTATCATCTATCACAATGAGTCTATCCACTAATTTTAACAGTGACGCTTTGTGGGTAATCAGTATCAAGGTTTTATTTTTCAAAACGGCTTTTAATCGCTCAATCAATAGAGCAGTATTGGTATCATCTAAGCCATTGCTAGGTTCGTCAAAAAGTAAAATAGGTGGATCCAATAATAGCGCTCTGGCAATTGCAATCGCTTGACGTTGTCCGCCTGAGAGTCGTTCACCCCGTTCACCGACTTCACGATCAAATCCTTCTGGATGTCCTTCTACAAATTGCGAGACACCACTTAATTTTGCTGCGCGAAGCAGAGTAGCATCATCCACATGTGGTGCGCCAATCACAATATTGTCTCTGATACTGCCATGAAATAAAACCACATCTTGAGGAACATAACCAATATGATAACGTAATTCAGCGGGATCGATTTGGTGTAATTCAGTTCCATCAACAAGAATATTACCGTTGTCGGGTTGATAAAATTTCATTAGCATTTTTTCAATCGTTGTTTTACCTGAACCGGTACGACCAATAATCCCAACTCTCTCACCAGGGTTTATTTTAAATGAAATATTTTTTAGTGCTTTTAGAGCAGCAGCAGGATATTGAAATGTCACATGATTAAATTCAAGACTTCCGGTTAATTGCGGCCTATGAATAAAATGGGCATCAGCAGGTCGTTCGACGGGAGATTCCATCATATGATTTACTGCAATAAATCCCGTTTTGGCTTGTTGATATCGATTAATTAGCGCAGCGATTTGAGTAATGGGTGATAAGGCTCGCGCACTTAAAATAGTACAAGCGAGTAGAGCGCCCATCGTGATGTCGCCTTCAATGATTTTGTAAACACCGACAATCACTAATAAAACTGAGGCCAATGTTTGTGCGAAAACTGCAAAATTACTGGCAAGATTCGCTAAGAATTTAGTTTTACTCGTAACCGAAGCGGATGCTTTGGTCATCGCTTCAAATCGTCGTTGCATAGGACTTTCTGCTCGCATGGCTTTAATTGTTTCAGCGCATGAGAGTGATTCAATTAATACGGCTTGTTTTTCAGCGGAATGTTTAAATGATTCATTGATTAATTTGGAGAGAGGGATTTGGATGGCAAGACTGATTGACAAAACAATGGGTATAGCAATTAAAGGGACTAACACCAAGTTGCCCGCTAAGAGCCCAATAGCACACAAGAAGATAAGAACAAATGGTAAATCAACCAGAGTACTTATTGTAGCAGAAGTTACGAACTCACGAAATCCATCGAATGCCTGAACAGAATGAGCTAACGATCCAACCGATTTAGGTCTAGATGCCAATTCCATTCCTAAAATTCGTTCGAAAATAGTTCGCGATAATTTAACGTCAATTGATTTTGCAAGATGATCGATAAAATAGGCTCGAACGTTTCGAAGGACAAAGTCGAATATAAAAGCAATTAATACCCCGACTACGAGCACCCAGAGGGTATCAAGAGCCTTATTTGGTATTACTCGGTCGTATACATTACGAACGAATAATGGGCTTGCCAGTGCGAACAGATTGATAAGCAATGAAGCGAGTATCACTTCAGAATACACAGGCCAACTCGCGCGGACCACATTCCAGAACCAATGATCAGTTTTAGCCGGGCTATGGTCCTCAGCGCGTGAGTCAAAACGATACTGTGGTTTAATGAAAATTGCATAGCCGCTGTACTGTTGTTCAAGATCTTTTAATGATATGGCTGTCACACCCTGTCCGGACTCGGGTTGGATAATTTCAGCGATCCCAGCTTCGTTGATATTCATTAATACGCAAGCGCGTTGTTCTTTGAGTAGTAAGATGGTGGGTAGTAAATCTTTATCCATCGATTCAAGTGATTTTTTGATAATTTTTGCTGATAATTTACCTCTTTCAGCAGCGCGTAAAACGAGTTCAGGCGTAAGTTGTTGATTAACAGTTGGTAATCCAGCACGTAAAGTCTCATGAGAATATGGATTATCAAAATGTTTAGTTAAGATGACTAAGCATTCGAGAAGTGGATCAAAAATAGATTGGGTTTCAGCAGAAAATTGCCATTCCAGTGCAGATTCAGTCGTCATAAGTCTTCCTTGACTAAAGAGTAAATTCTGAATATTGCATAAATAATCTACTGCGAAGCACAAGATTACTATATCTCCAGATGATTTGAGAAAATTTGTTTGGTCACATAGTGTCAACTATGCTCCCGGCAGAAATTTTCTCAAATCATCAGTATATCCAGCACTCTTGTGCTTCTCGCGACGATCATTCATGCAATATCCAGAATCTGTAGTTTAGTAGAAAGCTTCAAATTTTGCCAGTTCGAGCAAATTTAGGCTGGCCTAGTACGTATACAAGGGCTTGAGCAATCAAAGCATCCCGAACCTTTAATGTAGGTGATGCCGAACAAAAACTTGCTTTTTTAATCAGAATAGTCTAAAAATAACCCTGTACCGGAGAGTTATTTAGTCTTTCAGGTTAAGAACCTCCGAGACAAGCATTGAATAAATGCAATATTGGAAGCTTTCAATGAGCATTTTTTGTATTTAACAAAAGAGGGATTTGGTTATGATTATGAATAACTTCGCTAAAGTTGGTTTAGTTCTTGCTGCTGCAGCTGCTGTTGCGTTTTCAGCAGGTTGTGCAAGCACTGGTACCGGCGGTGCTGGTGGTTGTGGCGTTAAAGCTGCTCCAGCTCCAGCTTGTAAAGGTGTGGCATCTTGCAAAGGCACCAACAGTTGTGGTGGCGATAGCTGCAAACACTAAGATATTACTTCGGTAATTTTCTTTGTTGACTACCGGTTATGGCAACATAGCCGGTAGTGCTTTTTTGGAAGAGAGCTTTTTGATGCCACGGTATGATTATTTAGGTTTTGGATTAGGTCTTCGGCCTAAACATTACGACAGAATTCTTGAAACATTACCCTCAGATATAAATTGGTTTGAAATTATTTCTGAAGATTACATGGTTGATGGGGGCAATCAGCATCATTATTTATTCAAAATTCGCGAGCATTACCCTATTGTTATGCACGGAGTATCTCTTTCTATTGGCACGTGTGATCCTATTGATTTTCAGTATTTAAACAAACTAAAAACCTTGGCTGAAAGAGTAGAGCCCGCTTGGATTTCTGATCATTTTTGTTGGACAGGTGTGAATGGAAATAATTTACACGATTTGATGCCATTGCCTTATACTGAAGAAGCATTAGATCATGTCGTAGATCGAATTAAGCAAGTTCAAGATTTTTTAGGACGTCGAATTTTATTAGAAAATCCTTCCAGTTATGTCACTTACACTGATACGAGTATGAGTGAGCAAGATTTTATTCGTGAAACAGCTGAAAGAGCTGATTGTTTATTGTTACTCGATGTGAATAATGTCTATGTTTCTTCGTTTAATCATAATTTTGATCCTATCGAATATCTAAATGCGATTCCCATTGAGCGAGTCCAGCAGATCCATATGGCCGGTCATTTAAATCTTAAAACACACATTATTGATACGCACGATCATCCAATCATTCAAGATGTGTGGGATTTATACAGTGTGGCTGCGAAGCGTTTTGGAAAAGTTTCTGCGATGATCGAACGCGATGATAACATTCCTCCCCTAGAAGAATTGATAGAAGAATTAAATACGTTGAAAAAAATCGCTTTTGCTGCGTGGGGTGAAGATTTAAATCAACAAAATATTGTTGGTGAAGAGGCTGCAGCATGAGTCGTTTACGTGAATTACAAGAGCAGTTTCAAACGTATGTTCATCAGAAAAAAGCTGAGATCAAAGATAAAATTGTTAACGCGCCTCAAATCTCTGTAGAAGAACGCGTTGAAATATATCGAGAAGGATATTATTTGCGTTTGATCGATATTTTAGAGCGTGAGTTTTCAGCGCTTAAAAATTTGTTGGGTAAAGAAAAATTTGATGCTTTGTGTCATGAGTATATTGATGCGTACCCCTCAACAAATTTTTCTGTTCGAACGTATGGCAAGAATATGGTTTTGTTTTTGTCGAATAGACCCAATACTGATCCATTATATGTTGAGTTGGCAAAGTTTGAGTGGCCCTTTGGAAAGGTAATTGATGCGCCTGATGGCCCGCAGCTCTGTGTTGAAGATTTGGGCACCATTCCACCAGAAGCGTGGGCGACTTTGCGTTTAGAGTTTCATCCGTCTATGCAGATGATTTCCCTGCATTTTAATACGCCTGAGATTTGGCAGGCGTTGTTTAATAATAATCCTGATGAGTTCCCAGTACCTGAGCAAGTGCATTCTGAGGAGCCTCAATATTGGCTCGTGTGGCGTTTTAATCAGCGGTCTCATTATTTGCATGTTAATTCGCATCATAAGGTGATGATTGATGCGATTCAATCCAATAAAACTTTTTCAGAGATTTGTGAAGCCTTGTGCGATCACATGGAGGTTGACCATGTTGCACAGTTTGCAGGTGAATCTCTTCGCGACTGGGTCAGCTCTGGCCTTATCGCACGTTTTTCTTACTAATTTTTCAATAACGCCACCCAAGAATAAACTTTTTTGAGCTCTTAAAGTCGGCGCCATAATCCGACGACTTCTTGCCTAACCAAAAAATATTGAAGAGTTAAAGAAAACCTAAGGAGTTGGACTGGGCAAGACAACCATTTCAAGAACATCTTCGTTTCGTAGAAATTCGTTGTGTTCTTTTAGTCGGCGTGAGAATCCGACTGTCTTTCCGGGAATGGCTCGCTCGGGTCCCCCTCGCTGCGCTTTATTTCCCTCCAAGAAAGTTGGATTCTTCGCCTACGCGACTCAGGATAATTATATTTTATTGCCACCAGCAAAGCTAATGGAGTGTGTTCGGGTTTTTTAAGAAAACTTTCCAGAGTCAGCGAAATGAGAATTTAGCACGGAGTTGAGAAGACTGGGCAAGATCTACCTTTTCAAGATCTAGCCTGGCTATTGCATAAACTAATCGTAACGAGAAGCGCAAGAGTGCTGAAGATACAGAAGATTTGAGAAAATTTGTGATGGGAGCATAGTTGATTCTATGTGACCGAACAAATTTTCTCAAATCTTCTGGAGATTCAGTATTATTGTGCTTCGTAGTAGATTGTTTATGCAATAACCAGGCTTAGGACATGGATGTCCGAACGAAGACTATACTGATGTATTTACGGCGGTCTTGAAAAGGTAGATCTTGCCCAGTCCAACTCCTAAGAATTCTTTAATTCTTCAATTTTTTTTGTTTCGGCGGAAAGACAGTCGGATTGTAACGCCGAGTTTGGGAACGCAACGAATTTGTACGAATTTTAAACCGATTCAGTTGATTCTTCTTCGAGGAGAGAAATTTCGTCGTCTTCAGGAAGTATCTCGGGGTCGATGTGAGGTTCGAGCTCAACATTTTCAATTTTAGAAAATCGTTGAGTGATTTTACGCGAAGATTTATGGATATCTTCAACATCTTGTTGAGCCTGAGTAATATGCCTCGACAAATTATCCATACGTTTTTGAAAACGAGCAAAATCAACGCCCAATTTAGATAAATGCTCTTGAATAATATGAACCTGCTTTCGTGTGGCGTCATCTTTTAATACGGCACTTGCAGTTGTTAAAATTGCCATTAACGTAGTAGGGGAGACCACCCAAATTCGTCGTTGATACGCATATTCAATTAACTCGGCATAATGGGCATGAATCTCTGCAAAAACGGCTTCTGCTGGAATAAACATCACAGCCCCATCAGCTGTTTCTCCAGCAATAATATATTTATCTGCGATATCATCAATATGACGACGAATATCGATGCGGAATTGTTGCTCAATTAATTTTCGATCGCTAGAAGCTAAATCAGTATTTTGCAACTCTCTATAACGTTCCAGCGGAAATTTTGAATCGATAGCGATATGTCCACTCGGATTTGGCAAAAATAACATCGCATCCACTCGACACCCGTTTGAAAGGGTATACTGTAATGCAAAATGCTGCTCTGGTAGCATATTATGAATCAAATGCGACAACTGTACTTCACCAAACGCTCCTCGCGAACGTTTATCAGATAATACTTCTTGTAAACTCACCATACTGCTTGATAATTCTGTTAATTTAGCTTGAGCTTGATCGATTAACGCAAGGCGTTTAATCACATCACTGAAAATTGCTGTAGTTTTATCAAATCCTTCGGCGAGTCTCTTTTCAACTTGACCACTGATATCTTTCAAATGTTGATCAGTATTTTGGGTTAAATGACGTACCTGTTTCGTTAATTGTTCACTGTTTTGATTTAAAGTGAGCGTGATATTTTGCTGAATCGAAAACACACTTTTCGAAATCGTTTCTTGGAGACCTTTTAAACTATCTAATTGGTGTTTATCAAAACGTTCTCTCTGTTCATGAATATCCTTTTCATGTTGCTTAATAAGCCTATGAAAAGATTCTTGAATTTCGATAAGTTGTTCTTCTTTGGTATTGAGTTTATCGAGAATTTTTTTTAATTGTTTATGTAGGCTAAATCTAACGGCAGCAAAAGCAACGAGTACTGTTAGAAGAACAGTATAAAAGGCAAAATTATTAATCATGTCGATGAAAACTATTTATGAAGTGAAATAAGTTGGTTGGTAAGTTACAGGCTCATCATCTGTACTTAGGTGTTTCTGTTCCCTAACATGACTGTCAGGAGTGTAAAAAGCTTCAAACAAATGCCGAGCTGGAAGTCCTGATTTAATCGGACTAATACCGCTGTCCTCTTCAATAAGAAAGTCTTCTGAAGAGGGACGCCTCTTAGTAAGAACACCTTCAACTTTTTCGAGTTGATCTGCAGAGATTGTCTTAAACTGATTAAAGTTTACAGGGACTCGCGCAGGAGCAGGCTTGTTAATCTCGGGATGTGTAACAATGGTATCTAGAAGTTTTGAGGTGATGGGAGGAGTGTTAAACATTAAATCGCCTAGCGTCGTAGAGACAGAGGCGATTATTAACTTAAGTAAATTCCTAAATTGCCATCTAAGAGATTTAAGTTCGGCCTTGAATTCAGAGGGCAGAGTGTTTCGAGATAACACAGTACGTGCGATAAACTCAATTTTAAAGTTTTCAGGATTCCTCAGCAACATCAATGATATTGTAGGGTAGGTCTCGTAGCTGTTAACTAGGAAACTACGAAGGCCTTTGTTGTGGTAAGGAATGTGAAGAGGAGGGTTGCAAGGCGTATTAGTCATATAACCTAGTAATAGCGTTTCAAAATCCTTTGCAAGAGCCGGAGTCTTTGTAATTTGCTCGAGTAGAATTCGATATTCAGACGCTATATGCGAACAATCCCGAAGTGATAAAAGAAACTTTATTCGAAGTTCAGAATCATGCTGAAGTTGATTGACTACAAACACAGAGTGTTTTTGTACCAACTTGGCTAACTTCCGTTGTTTATCAGCGGAAACCGGAGATTCTAAAAGACTGTATAACTCACTGTAGAGTCGTAAATGAGGATTTTTTTCCTTTAGAAGAGTATCCCTTTCACTTTGAATAAGATGCTCTTGAAAAGAGCTCCAAATTTTAGCTGATTGCTTGCCATCTTCCATTGCTTTAGAAAGAGAGCGAGCATTGAGCTTACCCTCTATGAGCCAGATATCATGGCTAAGCTTATCAAATTCAATCGGAGCTCTTTTCATAACAAATATCCTTTACAACTTAGTGACTACCCGGACCGCCATTCATAGAAGTAACGGTAGTATTTCCAAGATCTTTTGTAGCATCCAAGACGGAAGTATTTATACCATTGGCCGGTGCGGGGTTCAATTTAGTATAGATAGAAGTAAAGTGAGTACTCATATCTTTAATTTGAGCTACCTTGACAAAGAAATTGGCAAGTGCCCAATAGATGATTGGAGTTTGGAACTTTTCTCCCTGAGGTTCTGTTACAGCTAGTGTTGTGAGCACTTCATTATATTCATTTAATAAAGGCTCTGTTAGGTCCCCAGGTTTCTCATCATTGAGTTTTTTATATACTGATTCGATAGTATTTGCATCAGGAGCCACGAGCAATTTGGTAGCATCAACCAAGGATTTATAGAGAGCGTTGTTAGCGTCAGGTTTGATAACTCCTTTATCAGTAAGATATTTGGTGAGGAACTTACTGATCGCTAAAATAGCTTCAAATCGAACTTCAGAGATGCGATCTTTACCTACGATTTTAGGTTTAAGAAATTCTAAAGCTTCTTCTGATGTTTTCGCATCCGCAATTTTGGTAATCTTTTGGCCATTTCCAGTGGCGGGAGCAGTAGCTACTGCTGCAGTCTTTGCTCCAGGAGTTTTGAAATGTCCTGCTTGACCAGCTGCCTGAGCTGCTGAATGACCTGGTGCCTGGGTTTTCGGAGCTTTAGCTTTATGTTGTTTGATCTCTCTAATACTTTCATTAAGTCCTAGAGCTTTTCTACCTGAAACGGAAACATTACTGAATGATTCTTCAACGAGTTGAATACGAGCTTCATGGGTGGGGGCTTCTGGGGCTGCTGTCATTAGTCTATGGATAACTTGACCAGCTTCCCGAACATGAGATTCTGCTTCTTGATGCGCTGCTTGGAAGGCTATCATTTTTTCAACGATAACAGTTTCGCGAGCAATCAAATCTTGGTTTGTTTTTTCTGTGGCTTCAAGTTTACCATCAACTCTTCCCTTCTCAACAGCGATAGTTTCCTTTGCTGATCGAATAGTATCTAATTCAGCCGCTGACTTATCTCTGGCTGCCTCAGCTGCTTCAAGCCTAGCTTTCAGAGTTGCATTTTCCGAAGTCGCTTGATAAGAGGTTTGTCTCAATTGTTGCAATTCAGCTTCGAGTTTTTCTATTCGAGTTTTTTGAGCTAAGGAATCTTCTTTTAATTGAGCGATAAGAGCATCTTTAGATCCATCAGTGGCTTTCAGTTGTATGTTAGAGACGTTTAAAGAAGCAATTGTTTCAGCCTGCTCACGAATCTTTACTTTGTCTGCATCAGCTTCTTTAGTCAACCTGTCTCTGAGCTCTTCAAGTGCCTTAACTGCTTGCTTTAGTTGCTCTAATTGAAATTTATTAGATTCTAAAGTGATAAGACCATCTTGATTAGTTTTCCTTAATTGAGACAATTCAGTTTTTTGTTGAGCTATTTCACCACTTAGGTTATCAATTTCTCTCGATTGAGAGCCTACTTTACTACTAAGACTACTTTTTTCAAGTTCAAGGGTCGTAATGCTACCTTTAAATATAGCGATTTCCGCTCTAAGGTCTTCAAGCAGCTTAAGATGTGATTGGTCTTGTGATTGAACCTTAGCTGATTGAGCAGATGGGGCAGGTGCATCAAGAGAAGCAAGTTCTTTATTAGTTATACTATCGATTATTAAGTTAGTGTGGGTAGTGAAGATATCAACTAATTTATTAATAAAATTGCGAGTCCCCTTGCCAAAACCTTCATCGAGTTTAGCGTCAGTTAACCAATTAGTTAGTTGTCGAAAGATTTCAGCAGGTGTAGCAGCAGGATTTTTATGAAGCCATGGCTTTATTTTGCCACAAACTATAGTCGCATTTTCTAAACCGAATGAGTTGCTTGCTGCATCTTCAAGAGCGCTGATAAAATCTTTGCGTAGTTTGCCGAAAGATGATGCATCGAATTTGGCAAGTAATGCTTTTTCCTCAGCAGATAATTCTCGTGGTTTACCTTGCATAATTATTTTCTCCCTGTAAAAGTTTGTAAAAATATCAACTCGCACATAATAATCAGTAATAGGTAAAAAAGCAATAGATAATGCCAAGAAAAATATTTAATTAATAAAATTAGAATAATATTGTAACACCATGTTAAATAGCGATTTTTATCCATCATGATTATATGCCGTTTCCTACTATATGATTTAAAAGTAAACGTCATAATAATGGTTATGAGTAACGGCTCGGGATGTTAAGCCTCGGCATGTTCAGATCACAAAGAGAGTAGAGTTGATTTTATCAGATTATTTTTGAATGGTTCTTATGATTCAAAAAAAGCAATTTTAACAACTTATATACAACTCTATTTCCTGTAAATTTCCTTACAGGAAATAGTGTGATAGGTCTATTTTCATACTTTTCTCAGTGTAAATATGGCCTATTTGCTCTATACTTTAACTCCTGGCTTAGATATTGCGTAATCAATCAGCATGTATACGCACTGGATTGTTTATGCCCTATCCGAATTACGAAGTTTACTATTAAATTAAGGAGATACTTATGCAAGTTCGTTATTTATCTATTGCGCTGTTTACAGCCACTGTAATAGGCGTTTCATCGGCATTTGCGATTCCAGCTTCAAAGAATGCTCAAACTAATTCAACTGTTCAAGCAGTACAACCTACAAATCCAAGTAATGCTCTTAATAATGCTGCTGACCAAAATGCACAACCTGCTGATATCAATAAGGTGAGTTTTTCAATTGGATACACTATGGGTTCAAATTTGATTGAACAATTTAAGCAATTAAATCAAAGTGAATTACTCAAAGGTTTTCAACAAGGTCTATCAGGAGCTCAGCCTACAATTAGCAAAGAAGATATGCAGCGTCAGTTGATCAATTTTCAACGTCAAGCTATGCAGCAACGATTTGAAGATTTAAAAAAATTAGCCGATACCAATAAACAAGAAGGTGATAAATTTCTATTAGAAAATAAATCAAAACCCGGTGTTACTATCACAAAATCTGGTCTTCAATATAAGGTCCTAGCAAAAGGAAATGGTCCTACGCCTAGTGAGACAGACAGAGTTTTTGTTAATTACTCAGGGCGCTTAATTAATGGCGAAGTTTTCTCAACGAGTCAAGAATTAGGTGATAAACCTGCAGCGTTTACTTTAAATGGTGTAATTCCTGCTTGGAAAGAAGCCCTGAAATTAATGCCTAAAGGTTCAAAATGGGAAATTTATGTGCCTGCTGATTTAGCTTATGGTGCTCGTGGAACTCATGGCAAAATTGGACCAAATGCGACACTTATTTTCACTATTGAGCTAGTCGATGTCCAAAAAGCGAATGCTCAATCTTCAAAATCACCTACAACTGCAAACAATAGCTAATTTCTCGTAATGCTGAACGCGGGTGTGTATAAGCATCCGCGCTCTACTCTACTCTACTCTACTCTACTTTCTTCAGTCAAAAAACAGTCTTTCTAAGCTAGTGATTAAGTGATCGAACCGTGAACTCAGCGATTTGATTTAGTAGTAAATCCACTGCTTTATTTGCGGCCAAAACACCACCGTACGGTGTATTTTGTGAAGCCCTAATAGAAGTATTAAATGTCTGAGTTTTAATCACTTTATTATCATTTGAGGTTAATATTTCAGCTTGAATTTTCATTTGAATTTGGCTCGGTTGCACAGCAAAATTTTGTTGTAGTTCTATTAAGTGAAGTCTTAAAACATATTGTGGATTAGAATTGTATTCATTGCTCATAACCGCATTAAATTGACCAGTATCGCGCAATTTTTGAACCAAAATCGGATGCATCATTTCTGATGGAGGAGCTGCCCATTGGTTTAAAGCAAAGTGGGTTAATTCATAGCGTTTTTTTGAGTAAATCATTTTGCGTGAATCATAACCAGTGACTGCTGTAGGTGTATTCACTATTAATGTGATCTTTTTAGTTTTATGAGTTGTGGCATGATAAACTCTATCATGGGCAGAAAGAGTATAGGTTGATATTTCGGGTGTTTTTTGCGGAGAGAATAAACTACAACTGCAAATAAAAATTGAACATGTTAATGGTATCAACATTTTTTTCATACTATTTTTCTCCTGGGCCTTTTGCAACTGGAGCTTTACCTCGAATTAACATTGAAGGATTTTTACTCAATTCATCTGTTAACTCTTCGATGTTATCAAGCGACCGTTTGAATTTTAGAATCATCTGGTCTGCAGCGGGTAAAGTTTGTTGTGATAAACTTTGCATGCTTTGTTTACCTGCTTTTAAGGAGGTTTCTAGTTGAGTCATTAATGCAGGTAATTTATCACTTGCTTTAGCACTGTTATCGATTAATTTATTCAATGATCTTAAAGTATCGTCGATGTTTTGTGAGTTTTTTTCGAATGTGGCAGTGATTTCTTGTAGATTTTTTAAGCTACCTTTCAAGGATGATTTGTTTTCATCACTCATTACGTCATTTAAATTTTTTGCTACGGATGTGATATTTTCAGACATTGATTGCACTGTTTGATCGAGTCGAAATAATAATGATGGTTTTGATTGAATTACAGGATACATTTCACCAGGTTTTATTTTTAAGATCGGCGCATGCGTTTTTTCAGCTGTCAGCCCTACAAATGCAATGCCCGTTAGACCTTGTACGAGTAAAGAAGACCGAGTCGCTTCATTAATAGGTGTGCGCTCTTGAATTTTTAACAATAATCGCACTTGTTGTGGATTTTGAGGGTTTAAATTAATTTTATCGACGAAACCAACTTCAACTCCATTGAACTTGATGGGTGCTTTTTCACTTAATCCAGTGACGGCTTCATCCATATAGGTGACGTAAGTATTATAACGATGGGTGCTATGAATACCAGCAAGCCAAATCGTTGCACCGATAATGGCAAGCGTTAGGATTGCCATAAACAAACCAACAATGATGTAATTAACTTTGGTATCCATACTCCAGTCCTTGGGTATCTCTGGGTTATTTTAGCAGATTATTACTTAGTTATCGAGCAGTGCAGCATTTCTCTCCGCTAATATATCTGATCGCGAGTTGATCTTCTAAACCTTGAATGCAAATGATTATCCTTCGGCGAAAAATACCGCCTATTCTCTCTTTTGTCTTACCTGCCCACGTGGCCCTTTGAAATAACTTTTGATGATAGGATTAGGGTTCTCGATGAGCTCCGCCATGGTTTGCTCTGCCAGCACTCTGCCCTCGCCTATAAAGGCTACTTTGTCCGAAACTCCCCATAGCGAATCGAGGTCGTGACTAACCATGACGATGGTTAAATTAAGCGCTTCCTTCAAAGCTTTTATTAGCTCATCAAATTCGTCAGCACCTTGAGGGTCAAGTCCAGATGTTGGCTCGTCTAAAAAAAGTAATTCTGGGTCTAGAGCAAGAGCGCGTGATAAAGCTGCTCGTTTCAACATTCCGCCGCTCAGCTCACCGGGTAATTTATACGCTGCATCTTCATGCAATCCGGTGAGAGCAATTTTCATCATCGCGATTTCTGTCAATAATGCTGGACTTAATTTTGTAAATTCTTTCAAAGGAAATAATACATTTTCCAAAACAGTCAATGAGCTAAACAAAGCACCATGTTGAAACAACATTCCCCAACGATGTCGAACATGTTGAGCATCTTTTGCTGATGCATTTACAACATCAATCCCGAATATTTTAATTGTTCCGCTTGTTGGTTTTTGCAACATCAACAAACTGCGTAAAAGTGTCGTTTTACCACTTCCACTACCGCCCACTATGGCATAGAGTTCACCCTTTTTAATTGTTAGATCAAGATTTTTATGTACCCAATTACCGCCTAGAAAATTACAGAGTCCTCGAACTTCAATGATTGTTTCGTCGTTCTTCATCAAAGACCTGCCCAGCTATAAAGTACGGAAAAAATTGCGTCTATTACAATGATTAAAAAGATTGCTTGGACCACGCTCATAGTAGTATGGGCTCCAATACTTTCAGCAGTATAGTTCACTCTAAAACCTTGAAAGCAGCCGACCAAGGCAATTGCGATACCAAATACGGGTGTTTTACCTAATCCAGTCCATAATGTCGTTGCATCGATGCTATCTGCAAAGCGAGATAAAAAATCTGCCGGGGTAATTCCGAGCATGTTTCTTGCCATAACCATACTGCCAAAAACAGCAAAAAAATTTGCCCAGATAGTTAAAAGAGGAATTGAGAGAATGGTCCCTATCAATCGTGGAACGACTATTCGATTCAGTGGTGATAGTCCTAAGGTTTTTAATGCATCGATTTCTTCGTTGACTTTCATTAATCCAATTTGAGCAGTAAAGGATGATCCTGTACGTCCTGCGACAATAATAGCTGTGATTAAAGGTCCAAATTCACGTAAAATTGCCATGCCTGATAAATCGACAATATAAATATTGGCACCATAAGTTTCGAGTTGTCTCCCAAGTTGGTAGGCTAGCACGATGCCAACTAAAAATGAGAGTAAAGCAATGATGGGCAGTGCATGATAGCCAGCGTCTTCAATAATCCGAAGAATGGCTTTACCTTGAAACCGTCTAGCTCGACCAAAAATTCCGCGAATAACAATACTGACTTCACCCACAAAAGATAAAAATTCTAGCGCTCCGATCACACGCTTTACGGTTTCTTTTCCAATTAATGAAAAAAAATTGTACTGTTCAATAGGTTTTTCTGAGTGTGTGAGTGATTCCATTTTTTCTTGAATTAAGGAAAATAAATTGGTTTGTTGTTGACTAAAATTTTCCAGCGTAGAACTGATTTTGGTTTTTTTGAGACGATTAATGGTTCTGTAAATTAACCAAGCTCCACCACTATCCAAATAGGTGAGTTCTCCGCCATCGATGATGACAGGAGATTTGATAATTTCCAAAATGGCCTTAATTTGGTTTTCGACATTGCTTAATTTTCCAACTCGCCAGTCACCTTGACAATAGATAATATTGTTTTGTTGATCATACCTGATCGAGTGGGCATTCATTGTTTTCACGGATTATTGTGAGTCGAGCATTTCAATTGATTGTATAATCACGTCTTCGCTTGGTACATCAGCATGTCCTGCACGAGAAGTTGTTTGGACCAGGCTGATTTTGTTAACGACATCGATCCCGTTAACTATTTCACCAAAAACACAATATCCCCAACCATCTTCCTGGGTTGATTTAAAATCGAGGAAATGATTGTCAGAAACGTTGATAAAAAATTGTGAACTTGCGGAATGGGGATCCGAAGTACGTGCCATCGCAATGGTTCCAATTTTATTTTTCATTGATTTAGGCGCTTCGTTTTGGATGGGCTCTTGGGTAGGTTTATGAATCATTCCTTGCTCAAATCCACCACCTTGGATCATGAATCCTTTAATAACACGGTGAAATATTGTCCCATCATAAAAGCCACTTTTGACGTAGTTTATGAAGTTTTCAGCAGTTTTAGGTGTGTTTTCCGTGTCCAGTTTGATGGCGATATCGCCATAATTGGTGTGTATAAGAATCATGTCGTATCCTTTTCAAGTCCTAATGTTACATGGTAACGCCATCGCTGCGATTGGTCAATATCCCCAGCGCCTCAGCATCTTTCGATTATGGATTTTTGGATATTTTGGTTACTCAATACAGTGTTGCTGATTTCAAAGAGTAAACTCACATTCCAGTATATCTGAGGTTTGGGCGTTATAATTTTTCAGGCTACGAATTAATGTTTCACGTAGTTTAGTTCTTAAACCAGAATCTTGGTTAAAACTGTCTTCTGGTATGGCTTTAATATTCAAAACTTTCAGTAGATTTGTATCGCGCAAAATAGCCCTAAGAACGGCACATTGAAAATTATTAGAGTCTAAAGAAGTTGGATAAACATTACCAAAAAAACTTTTTTGAGTTCGTGATAGTTCGTCAATGAAATATTTTACACCAGCTGTACGATTTTTTGAAAAAGTATTAAGTATATTCTCTAACAATTTATATCCTTGCTGATAACCCTCTAAAGTAGTATCGATGAGTGCTGAATGGATTGCGTAGCAAAGACATAACACGGGATCATTAAAATCAAACACCTCAGGATAATCGCGTTGGAGTTGAGCTCTTTGAGAAATAAGGTAAGCCTCCGCTTCAGTATAGGGGGCTTTAGGGTCAGTGGTACCTTTAAAAATCCACAATAACTCTGCGATAATTTTGTATTTATTTTGATTGGTTTTATCTTTGCACGTTTTAAAGGTATCTAAAACCGCCTGAAGTAAGATTTTTGGCTGATCAGATCTGTCGGGCGTTGTGGGTTGGTTGGGGTTTTCACGTCCAAGGAGTAGTTTTTGAACGTCAGGAATACTCAGCTCTCCAATAGCTTCAAGTAGCGTTTTTTTTTGTATAAGCGACTTTTTCATTGATCACTCTGTCTGTGTTGTTCCTTTAAACTACATTCTGCTCAACGGAGACCGTTGTTGACTCATAACGAGTGTGGTTATAGTGTAACACAATTAAAGCACTGTAGAACAGCCCACCGTTCACTTTATTAGGACTTAATGGATGACACTGGATCATCGTTTTTTAATGGAGATAACCCCTCAAGACCTGGTTATTACAGCGAATCGACGCCTAGCGACCCATTTGCTGCATCAGTTCGAACAGGCTCATTGTGGACAAAATAAGGCCTGGTTGACACCCGCGATTCTACCCCTATCAAACTGGTTAAGTAATCTTTGGGCCCATTTACGGAGGCCACAGCTATTGCTGGATTCGGTGACAAGGCTATGGATTTGGCAAGGTATTCTAAAAGAATTCACTAACGATGCTCCTTTATTGGACTACCAACGAGCAGCTGAGTTGGCACAGGAAGCCTGGCAATACACTCATCAATGGAGAATCCCCTATGCCATCTTAGAAAGTAGTGAATATGAAGAAGTGAAGGTTTTTTTACAGTGGGCACGTGAATTTCAAAAACGCTGTGAAGAGAATAATTGGTGTGATGAAACGCTGTTACCTGAGCTGCTATTAAATGCTCTACCCTCTTTACGCGATCAATGTCCTCAACGACTTTATTTGGTTGGATTTGATACTGTGCCTCCTTCAGTTCAAATTTTATTGGATGCACTATCTTCTACAACAAAAATTATTATTCCTCAGCAACCCATCTCACAAGCGACTACGAAGAAGATAGTTTTGAATGATCGTAAGACAGAATTTCATTTGTTAGCGCAGTGGGCAAAAAAAAATTGGCTTGAAAATCCGCAACTACAGTGTGGATGTATTGTTCCTGAATTGCTTTCCGATAGAATCAATGTGGAACGTGCTTTTTTCGAAGAGTTTAAGCATGATTTTAATAAGGCCGTTAATATATCCGGCGGTGATTCACTGTTGAGCTTTTCAATGGTACAGACACTGATAACATTGCTCGAGCTCGTGAGTGGTCAATCTTTACAATTGTCAAAACTAACGCCTCTGCTTTTATCGCCCTATTTACATGGTGCCATTGAAGAAAGAGATCAGCGTGCGATTTTAGATAGAGAATTACGAAGTTTTCATCATGAAGGATTCAAGCTGACAGAATTGGTAGGACTACTACAAAAAACAACTAGTTGTCCAAAATTATTTTCTTTATTTAATGTTGAATATTTGCGCGATAATTCCAGGCATCGATTTCCTAGTGAGTGGGCAAAGGTGATTAAAAATACCCTTACCCATTTTGGATGGCCAGGCGAACGCAATTTAAGCAGTATTGAATATCAGTGTGTGAACAGTTTTCAGCAAAAACTACAGTATTATGCAGGATTGGATGGGATTTTGAACACCCATTCTTTCCAACAAGCGATCGATGTTCTGCGCGATTTATTATCTAAAACACTCTTTCAGGGCCAATCAGATCATCATGCACCCATCCAAGTGCTAGGGTTATTAGAAGCCAGTGGATTATTTTTTGATAAGGTGTGGATTACTAGCATGAATGATGATACATGGCCACGGCCATCATCACCAAATCCATTTCTTCCTGTACAATTGCAACGTAAAGTAGGTGTGCCTCGTTCGAGCAGCACACATGAACTGGAATATGCACAACGGATAATGCAGCGATTATCTCATTCAACCTCTCATCTTATTGCCAGTTATTCTCTTCAAAAGACCGAGGAACAACGTGAATTATCACCTAGTCCACTGATTTTGAATTTTACTGAAACTTCTTTGACTCAACTTCAACTCGAACTCCCTACACTGCCTACCGTGAAGGCACTTTTAGAAAATTGGGTGGATGATATCGCACCACCTTTACAAGATTCAGAAAAAATAAGAGGGGGTGCGACCATTCTACAACGACAAGCGGAATGTCCCTTTAGAGCCTTTGCAGAAATTCGCTTAAAGGCACAGCCCTTTGAGGAAGTTGAACTAGGGTTATCACCTGCTGAACGAGGAAGTTTAGTCCATGAAGTCATGGCAGAAATATGGCGTGAATTAGGTAATAGCACAGAATTGCAACACATTAGCCAAGAAAATCTTAATGGTTTGATACAAAAAATTGTATCGAATATCGTGAATGAATTAAGCACACCACTACGCGATTTAGAAATGACCCGATTAACTAAACTGGTGCAACAATGGTTAACATTAGAAAAATCACGATCAGATTTCATCGTAACTGCGATTGAGGAACCTTTTAGCTTTTCCATAGGAAAATTAAATTTGCGACTACAGGTGGACCGCATTGATACTTTAAAAGATGGGTCTCATATCATCATTGATTACAAAACAGGAAGTCCTTCCCCACAAAGTTGGTTTGGTGAGCGTCCGGACGAACCTCAATTGCCTCTTTATGCTCTTCACGATTCTGAACGAATCAGAGGACTTGCGTTTGCACAAATTCGTGTCCAGAGTGTGAAATTTAATGGCATTACAGCAGAAGCGGGACAATTACCGAATATCAAAGCCTCCCCTATTCCCTGGGAAAAGCTTTTAAATGAATGGGAAATTAACTTAACAGCTTTAGCCAATGATTTTGCTATGGGTAAAGCAGTTGTTGATCCAAAAAAATATCCTACAACCTGCTTGTACTGTCATCTTGCATCAGTCTGCAGAATTAACGAAAAAGTGAGTGAATAATGGAGTTTTTAGACGATGGATTATAATATTATTGATGCCGATGAGCGCTCACAAGCCCTGGATGTAAAGCGTTCTTTTATTGTACAAGCGCCTGCGGGATCAGGAAAAACAGAATTATTGATACAACGAATATTATCATTATTAGCGTATGCCTGCGAAGAACCTGAGCATATTGTTTCTATCACTTTTACTCGTAAAGCCGCTGCCGAAATGCGTAAGCGTTTGTTATCGGCCTTAATGATTGCTCAAACTCAACCAGAGCCTGAGCAACCACATGCTTTAGTAACCTGGACATTAGCGCGTAAAGTTCTTGAAGTGGATGCTCAAAAAAAATGGCAACTATTACAAAATCCTAATCGTTTACGACTTCAAACAATTGATTCATTGTGCGCAAATATTGCACGAAGTGCGCCGTATTTATCCCAATTTGGTTCAGAACCTTCGGTATTTAGCGATCCTACTCCGTATTATCAACAAGCCGCTCGTGAGTTGATGAAACAATTATCGCAAGACTCAAGTTGGCAACCTGCGTTGGCCCGTTTATTACTGCATCTTGATAATGATTGGAATACCGTCCAAAAAATGTTGACCTCAATGTTAGGACGTCGAGATCAATGGTTAGCCCATTTATTGGAGCATAATGATTTAGAAAGTAAACGACATGCACTTGAGTTAAGCTTAGAGCATGTGATTACTGATACTCTAGAATTGAGTGTTGATTTGTTTCCTCAACATTGCCAATCTGAATTACTATTTTTATTACGATCTGCTGCAACAGTGCTTTCACAGATCGAAACTGAAAATCCATTTGAAACTTTCTTGGATCAAGCAGACTTCCCCGCTGCAAATGTAGATGATTTGTCTGCCTGGCAAACGATCGCCAATTTTTTATTGACTCAAACGGGAGACTGGCGGAAATCATTTACAACGGCTCAAGGGTTTTTAGCTCCTTCAGCAACAAAAATAGCGTCTGAAAAAGAGCAGCGTATCAGAGCCAAACAACGTTTAGAGGATTTGATCAGTGAACTAAAAAATCACGAGGAACTGCATCAACTATTGTTAGAAATACAGCAGCTACCTCCACCTAAGTATTCCGATGAACAATGGCAAATTTTATCCGATTTGGTCATCTTGCTGCCGATTTTAGCTGCACAATTGCAGTTGGTTTTTAGAGAACATCATGGTGTCGATTTTATTGAGGTGGCCACAAGAGCACGTCTGGCGTTAGGTTCTGCCGATAATCCTACAGAAATGGCGCTCAATTGGGATTATCGAATTCGACATTTATTAGTGGATGAATTTCAAGATACCTCTACACCCCAATTTCATTTAATCGAATTACTGACTGCTGGCTGGCAACCCAATGATGGTCGAACACTATTTTTAGTGGGTGATCCCATGCAATCAATTTATCGATTTAGGGAAGCTGAGGTAGGTTTATTTTTACGCGCTCAATTACAGGGAATTAATGATATAGCGTTGACACCTTTGCAACTCACGGTGAATTTTCGATCAAAACCTCAAATTATTGAGTGGATTAATTCTTCTTTTCAAACACTGTTTCCTGCTCAAGATGAAATGAGTGTTGGAGCCGTGACTTACGCTCCTTCTCATTCTCCAGAACAATCGGAAGAAGGTAATGTTGCTGTTCATCCATTAATTAATTCAAATACTGATGAAGAAGCTCAAAAAGTGGTTTCAATTATTGATAAAACACGTGAAGAAAACCCTGAATCCCGAGTCGCTATTTTAGTTCGAGCAAGACATCACGCTGCGGCAATTTTTGTTGCACTACAAAGAAAGGGTCTCCGATATCAGGCGCAAGATATGGAGAAAATGAGTCATCGTGCAGTCATTCAAGATTGTTTCGCGTTGACTAGAGCTCTACTCCATCCTGCCGATAGAATTGCGTGGTTGGCAGTTTTGCGTGCTCCGTGGTGTGGATTATCATTGGCCGATTTATTGGTGATCACACAAGCGGCTGGCTCAGGCGTTTTATGGTCTGTGATCGAACAGTTCGAAACGATTGAAAATTTTACTGAAGACGCCAAAACTCGTTTAACCCGTGTTGTACCCATTTTGCAACAAGCACTCTCACAACGAGGACGACTGACATTACGTAATTGGATTCATTCAACATGGAAAGCTCTTGGCGGACTTTCATGTATTAAACAATCCGCTGATTTTCAAAATGCTGATCGTTATTTTGCATTACTCGATCAACTTTCTCCTCTTGAAATGTATGATTTTTCTTTAATTGAAAATCAACTCAATAATTTATTTGCAACCGTCGATCCAGAATCTGATGATCGTTTACAAATTATGACCATGCATAAAGCAAAAGGACTCGAATTTGATGTGGTGATTTTACCGGGTTTAGAACGTACTGCAAAAGCGGATAGTGCACAATTATTACTCTGGTGGGAACGTCCTCGTCCGGATGCTCAAGCCGACTTAATACTAGGTCCGATTAAACCAACTGCCAGCTTGGGAGATTCAATCTATAATTATCTACGCTTTCAAGATGCGTGCAAATCCCAATATGAAATTACTCGAGTGCTTTATGTTGCAGCTACTCGTGCGAAAAAAGCCCTTCATTTATTGGGAAATGTTGAAATTTCTGATGAAGAGGTATTATCGCTTCCTCCTCAAGATAGTTTTTTGCGAATGTTATGGCCACATATAGAACATGAATTTCATCAAGCAAAAGATATTCATTCAGTACCTGATATTATTCAAAAGTCGGTGAAAAACATGGCTAGGTTGCCTGCCGATTTTCAAAATCCTGATAAAACACAAATAGTTGGTGTCATTGTACATCAAGACTCACCAATTAATGAGGAGTTATCAACTTTACCTGATTGGTCTCTTGATCAAACAGCGGAACATATTGGTACAGTTATTCATCGCATGTTAGAGCGCATTGCCAATGAAGGTTTGCAACGTTGGCAAAATTTTAATTCAATTGATCATTATCCACTCTGGGAAACTCAGCTACAACAATTAGGAGTCGCTCATTCCGAGATTCAATCTTCGTTAGAAATTATTTCTGACGCACTCGTTAAAACGTTGGCTGACGAAAAAGGTCGTTGGATTCTGAGTCAACATGCTGAAAGCCATTCTGAATACCCTATTACTCTGGTACAAAATAATGAGGTCGTTCACTGTATCATTGATAGGACCTTTGTTGATAATGAAGGCCAGCGTTGGATTATAGATTATAAGAGTGCTATTCCAAAGGCAGAACAAATGCCCGATGCCTTCCTGCTAGAGGCCTTCCATTACCATGCCTCTCAGCTCCATCTCTATGCCAAAGCCTTCTCCTGCCTGGAACAGCGGCCTATCCAGCTGGCCCTCTACTTCCCTCGTTCTAGCCTTTTCTACGCCTGGAACTATGAGGCTATTGAGGCCTGATCACAGGCAAACAACTACCCTATAAGCTATAATTGTAAGTGTAGATCGGCACTGGTTATAGTTGTAGAAGGTAAGGCTATGAAGATTAAAGAGAGCACTGTTCAGGAGTTAATAAGGGGATTTCATACAAAATATCCAGATCGTAATGCTATACTTTCGGCGGGCATTAATCATGTGCAAAATGAGTATCGTGATATTAAAAAAACCGTAGATCAGTACGAAGGTGAGAATAAAGCAGAGTTTTCTCAACAAGTACATGGAATCAGCAACCTCATTAATGCAGCAGCTGAACGGCTAAAAATAGTAATACAAACACGAGTTCAAAGTAGTGAAATATACGAAGCACTTGATGATATTATTGGTCAACTTAATATTGAGACTTCAATTGGGCCTGATATTATCCAACGCATTAGTTCTTTAAAAAATAAATTTGCAGCTTTGAAAAATAATGGAGATTTCAATAGTCTTCCTATGGAAGAGAGAGAGAATCAAGAAACGATTATTCGAGGTAACTTTCAGATAGTAGAAAGCATTCTATTACTACATGATGTTGACGTTGAAAAAGAAGTCCGTGAGCTTGAAGATCAGAGTACATCAGAGTTGATAGATATACTCGATGAACCAGCTCCTGTTGTTGAGCCCGATCATAATGCCACAAGACAATTGTACACGAAAGGTTCAAAAATAGAACAAGATTTAGTAGACCGCATTAAGGGTATAGATGAATCTACAGGGATAGATAAAAAAAAATTCAGGGCAAAAATTGAAGATGGATATTCTGACTATAGGACAACTAAATCTATACCAGAATCAATTGACTCTGAAATGGAATGGTCTGGTTTAAAAGATATTCTTAGCACAATATCAACTAAAAACAATACGGCTATAAGATCAAAAAACAGCAATAAAGTAGAAGCTCAATTGTCAGAAGTTATAAAGTTCAAGGGTGAATTGAAGAGTGCTTTGACTGCGCTACCTCGTAAAATGAGTGATGCGCAGTCAGCCTATTACTATGTCATTAAGGTCGCTATCTCAGAACTCAATAAAATGGAAAGTGCTCTTTATAAAGAACTTAAACCACTCCAAGCGATTGAGTATAAAGAAGCTAGAGATGCAATTAGAGAAATGTTGGAGAAAGGCCATAATTTGGATCCATTGATCAGCAGACGAGATCCAAATAGTCCGCATAAAAAATTTATGGAAGAATTTAATTCAATCGAAGCAAAAATTAATGCTGGTAACAACCCAGGCCAATTTCTTGACAGACTGCATGAGATGAAGGCCCAGCTTGAAGAAGCAAAACCAAAAGTTATTATGGGATCAAGAAGAAGTGCTGCTGAGCCTGCAGCCTCTGTGAGTGCAAAAGCACCACCTATACCACCACGTCCAAGTAATAGGGCTTCAACTTCAGAAATAAATATAACCGTTAATGTCGATAACATATCAAAGAGTATAGATAAACTAGTTAATTCGCCGGGTCCCTCATCAATATCAGTGCAACCATTAAAAGCTGTATCTGATTATAATCGACTTAGAACTGAAATTGCATCCTCTAATACGACGAATCCAGAAAAGCTAAAAGGTTTAGAAGAAAATAGAAGAATATTAACTCAAGCGATGGGATTTGGTGAGCAAATTGAACGCTTAGAGAAGCTCGCCAATGATTCAAAAGTGCTCTCTTCTCCTGATAATTTGCAGAAAATGTTAGCTGCAGTGACTAAACTAAGCAAAAAATTAAACGAAGAAGTTGTAAAGTTAGAAAAAGATCAAAAAATAAATCCTCGAGCAAATGCAGCAGCAGATGTCATTGACGTTGCCCTGATTAAACTCGATCAGGTCAAAGCTAAAGTAGTGCAAAGTATGCCATCTCAGCAAAGAGCAAAAGAAGAAACGCGCCATTTTAAACAGTAGGGGTCGGATCTACCCCACCTATACCTTAATTAATCTAATTGTGAGAAAATGACTTCAAGATTTGAAATAAGTTAGATCAGTCTATAAGGAACACAATATGCCTAAGCATTTAGACGATAAATTAGTGATCGCGGTCTCATCCCGGGCTTTATTTGACTTGACTGAGAGCAATACAGTCTATGAAGAAAAAGGCGTGGAAGCCTTTGCGCGCTATCAGGTCGAGCATGAAAACAATATTTTAGAGCCTGGTGGGGCATTTGGGTTGGTTCAGAAACTGCTTAATCTAAACAAGTACGGACCATATGTCGAAATCATACTGCTCTCTCGCAACAGTGCCGATACGGGCTTACGCGTTTTTAACTCGATTGCACATTATCAACTGGATATTACTCGCGCAGCATTTTGCAGCGGGGAAAGTCCTTATCGTTATATTTCAGCGTTTGGCTCACATTTGTTTTTATCGATGGATCCTGCCGATGTCCGAAATGCACTCGCTGATAATTGTGCTGCGGCAACAATTTTGAACGAAGAACCCTCTAGCCAAAGCCATCATCAACTTCGTATTGCATTTGATGGAGACGCCGTGATTTTTGGCGATGATGCTGAACGGGTTTATCAAGAACAGGGGCTTGAGGCTTTTGTGGAGAGTGAAAAGGCCTCTGCCTTTAATCCCCTACCTGGAGGCCCTTTTAAAGGATTTTTAAGTGCATTGCATCAATTACAACAGCTATTACCCACTGAAAATTCACCACTGCGTACAGCTTTGGTGACGGCTCGTTCTGCACCCGCTCATGAGCGCGTTATTCGTACGTTACGATCATGGAATATTCGTTTAGATGAAGCGTTATTTTTAGGTGGCTTAGAGAAAGGTCATTTTTTGAAAGCGTTTGGGGCTGATATATTTTTCGATGATCAACGGGTTCATTGTGATTCGGCGAGTCAGCATGTGGCTACGGGGCATGTGCCACATGGTGTTGTGAATGTGTAACTAAACGTCCATATTTAGACTATCTTGGGCGTAAAAATTGATTTTAAAATCCTCATTTATCAAGAGTAAACTCGGTTTTAAAAACAATTTTCACCCAACCTGGACAAAATCTGAACGTTTTAGCCATTCTAACCAAGGCGCAAAATGTCAAAAGCCTACTGACCTATCTCTAGACTTGACATGCAGTTGGCCAAATTCTCAACATAGCATTACTGCCCCGCTGAAATTCGTATCCTACTTGTTTGAGCTCTACTCCGTAATGCTGCATTTGTAGTTGAAGCATGACTGGCCCTAATAAATCAGATATTTCACCGTATGCATTGGATAGCGGAAAAATTCTTGCTTCTTTTGCAACTCTACACAATTCTTTGATGAACGAAACGTGTTGTTCCAAACTCAATCCGATTTGTGCAAAAAGATAATGTGAACAAAGAGCCAAATCAAAAGAACTGTCTGGAAAATTTAATTTTGGTAATACTTCTGCTTGATAGCGTTTTTCACTTTGTCCTTTAGGATAATCAACAAGAAAACGCTCGGCTGCAAGTAATAGATTATTTTTGACATCACTCCAGGTGGCACTAGTATCCAATAAATATTGCTCTTGATGTTCGTCAAAATGATCTTTCATGCGTGCAATATTTTTTTCGACTAATGCTCTCATTTCTTTTTCATTGAGGTCATAATTTCGTGCACATGAAACAATAGATTTTCCTTGGGCAGACATTTCGAGATTAAAGGTATCAAACCCGCTGGCACACGTTATGATTTTTTTATTTAAATCCGACTCACTTAAATCAAACATATGTTGATAGTCTAAGAGGTTGTGTCCGCTTAAAAGTAGGTCTTTAACGACAGTATCCATTGTTTTCTCCTCGTCAGTGACGGTAGAATAAGACGAAATAGGTAGGGAGTCTACCATAATGGAATCGCTCATGCGACGAGTCAGATAAACGGACATTACATACGAAAGGGAGCCTTATGTCTCAAGGTCTTAATTTTCAACTAGGGGAAAGCATTGAGCTTTTAAGAGAATCAGTAAAGCAGTTTGCTGATAGAGAAATCGCTCCTATTGCCGCAGAGATCGATGCTTCTAATACTTTCCCTGTTGAGCTATGGCCCAAGTTGGGTCAGCTTGGACTCCATGGGATCACAGTCGCTGAGGAATATGGCGGTGCTAACATGGGTTATTTGGCTCATGCGGTTGCTATGGAAGAAATCAGCCGGGCTTCTGCCTCTGTAGGGCTTAGCTATGGAGCTCATTCTAATCTTTGTATTAATCAAATTCACCGTAATGGTTCACCTGAGCAAAAGAAAAAATATTTGCCTAAACTGGTGTCGGGTGAGCATGTGGGTGCATTGGCTATGAGCGAGCCAGGAGCGGGTTCTGATGTTGTGAGCATGCGATTACTCGCTGAAAAATTGGATGATAAATATGTTCTGAATGGTACGAAGATGTGGGTGACCAACGGCCCCGATGCTAACGTACTGGTTGTATACGGAAAAACAGATAAAGATGCAGGATCACATGGAATTACCGCATTTTTGATTGAAAAAGGATTTCGTGGTTTTAAGACCGCTCAAAAATTGGATAAATTAGGGATGCGTGGTTCAAGCACCTGTGAATTGGTTTTTGATAATTGTGAAGTCCCTTTAGCGAATGTGTTGGGAAAAGAAAATCACGGTGTGGAAGTGTTGATGAGTGGTTTAGATTATGAACGACTTATTTTAGCGGCTGGACCTGTTGGTATCATTCAATCTTGTTTAGATTTAGTACTCCCCTACGTTCATCAACGTAAACAATTTGGTCATGCAATTGGTGAATTTCAGCTTATTCAAGCGAAATTAGCCAATATGTACACTATACTTAATGCCTCCAGAGCATATTTGTATTCTGTTGCGCGTGCGTGTGATTCAGGTCAAGTAGATCGTAAAGATACTGCGAGTGTTATTTTATACACAGCAGAAAATGCCACTCACTGTGCGTTGGATGCCATTCAGTGTTTAGGTGGAAATGGTTATATTAATGAGTATGCTGCGGGACGATTATTGCGGGATGCAAAATTATATGAAATTGGTGCGGGTACTTCAGAAATTCGGCGTTTATTAATTGGTCGTGAATTATTTAAGGAAACGTTATAACGAAGGATTTTTTTATGTCGAGTGACACTGTTGTTATTGTTTCAGCTAAACGCACACCCATTGGTAATTTCCAAGGTTGTTTGCAAACGCTTTCTGCTACTGATTTAGGGGCAAAAGCAATTCAATCTGCTGTTGCAACAAGCACTATTTCGAGTGATGAGATTGATGCAGTGATTATGGGATGTGTTTTACCGGCCGGACTTCGTCAAGCACCTGCTCGTCAGGCTGCTCTAGGAGCTGGTTTACCCACTCATGTTGGCTGCACTACGGTGAATAAAGTCTGCGGATCAGGAATGCAATCCATTATTTTTGCGCACGATTCTTTACGCTCAGGCAATGCTCGCATTGCCGTCGCAGGCGGAATGGAAAGCATGAGTAATGCACCCTACTTACTTCCGAAAGCGAGATCGGGATATCGATTGGGTCATCAATCCGTTTTAGATCATCTTTTTATTGATGGATTAGAAGATGCGTATGAACATAAATTAATGGGATATTACGCAGAAAAGTGTGTCAAACATTTTAATTTTACACGTGAGGATCAAGATAATTTT
Source organism: Gammaproteobacteria bacterium (assembly GCA_019748175.1). Taxonomy (NCBI): domain Bacteria; kingdom Pseudomonadati; phylum Pseudomonadota; class Gammaproteobacteria; species Gammaproteobacteria bacterium. The sequence continues at coordinate 44,979 of JAIEPX010000012.1, read as the reverse complement.
GCACTAAAATCAGTTCAGAAAGCCCATGACGCAACTGCTAAAGGGTTTTTTAATGATGAAATTATTTCTGTCCACGTGAAGGATCAAATGATTTCTTTAGATGAAGGACCTCAAACTGCTCGTCCGGAAAAAATTCCTCAACTAAAACCTGCATTTGCCGCAGATGGCACTATCACTGCTGCGAATGCGAGCTCAATTTCAGATGGCGCTGCAGCTCTGGTATTAATGACTGAAAGCCAAGCTAAAGAATTAAATCTTTCGCCTCTTGCTCGACTTGTTGCTCACAGTTCGTATTCACAGGATCCTACATTCTTTACAACCGCGCCTATAGGTGCGATTAAGTTATTATTGGAAAAAACGGGTTGGAATATTGAGGATGTTGATTTATTTGAAATCAATGAGGCATTTGCCGCAGTGGCATTAGCAGCGATAACCGCTTTAGAATTAGATCCTAACAAGGTGAATATTCATGGCGGTGCCTGTGTGTTAGGTCACCCCTTGGGAGCATCAGGAGCCCGTATAGTTGTTACATTAATTCATGCTTTACGTACGCATGGTTTAAAAAAGGGAATCGCTGCATTGTGTATCGGAGGCGGTGAGGCAACTGCGGTTGCCGTTGAAATTATTTGATTTAATGGAGAAAGGAATGAACACATTAGCTTCTACGGTAAAGACCAGTAGTGAAACATTTAAAAAAAATACAGATGCGATGAAAGGACTCGTTGAGGATTTTCGCGCCAAATTATCATCGATTACTGCTGGTGGTAATGTAAAAGGTCGAGATCGACATGTTAAACATGGGAAATTATTACCTCGCGATCGAATTACAAAATTAGTGGATCCTGGTTCACCTTTTTTGGAATTATCACAATTTGCGGGTTATGAATTGTACGATGAGCCAGTACCATGTGGTGGTTTAATTACTGGAGTTGGCAAGATCGAAGGCCAGGAATGCATGATCGTGGTGAATGATGCAACAGTGAAAGGCGGTACCTATTTTCCGATTACAGTTAAAAAACATTTACGCGCACAAGAAATTGCGGCTCAAAATCATTTACCCTGTGTTTATTTGGTGGATTCAGGTGGTGCGTTTTTACCTGCACAAGATGAAGTATTTCCTGATAGAGATCATTTTGGTCGAATATTTTATAATCAAGCCCAACTCTCGCGTCAGAATATTCCCCAAATTGCTGTAGTAATGGGATCCTGTACCGCAGGTGGCGCTTATGTTCCTGCTATGGCAGATGTATCGATTATGGTGAAAAATCAAGCGACGATTTTTTTGGGTGGACCACCATTAGTAAAAGCAGCAACGGGTGAACAAGTCACTGCTGAAGAATTAGGGGGTGCTGATGTGCATTGTAAAATTTCCGGTGTCGCAGATTATTATGCTAACGATGATCAACACGCTCTACAATTAGCGCGCCGAGCTGTTTCAAATCTTAATCGCAGAAAAACAATATCGTTGAATACTTTAGATGCGCGTTCTCCTGAACATGATATTGAAGAGTTATATGGAATTGTTAATGCTGATCCTCGTCGACCGTATGATGTTCGAGAAATTATTGGTCGAATTGTAGATGGTTCAGAATTGGATGAATTTAAAGCATTGTATGGTGGGACATTAGTGTGTGGATTCGCCCATATATACGGCTACCCAGTAGGCATTATTGCAAATAACGGCATTTTATTTTCTGAATCTGCTCAAAAAGGCACTCACTTTATTGAATTATGTAATCAAAGAAAAATACCATTAGTTTTTCTGCAAAATATAAATGGATTTATGGTGGGCCGAAAATACGAAAATGAAGGTATTGCAAAACATGGCGCGAAAATGGTTATGGCTGTTGCCTGTTCAAATGTGCCTAAATTTACTGTGATTATTGGCGGAAGTTTTGGCGCTGGAAATTATGCCATGTGTGGTCGAGCCTATGCCCCCCGATTTTTGTGGACATGGCCAAATGCGCGAATATCGGTAATGGGTGGCGAACAGGCTGCTCAAGTATTGGCTCAAGTGACTCGTGAAAAAAATGCGCGTGACGGAACTCAATGGCCTCCTGCCGAAGAGGAAGCTTTTATGAACAATATTCGGCGTCAATATGAAACTCAGGGTAATCCTTACTATGCTAGTGCACGGTTATGGGATGATGGTATCATTGACCCTAAGGATACTCGTAAAGTGCTAGGAATTGGAATTTCAGCAGCTTTAAATGCACCAATTCACTCAACTCAGTATGGTGTATTCAGAATGTAATTTATTATGAACTAACCAAAGGACGTTAATCATGGTAACAGAAAGTGAACATCTTCTTGTCGACTGCAATCATGGCATTGCAACTTTAACATTTAATCGATTGCAACAACATAATGCTTTTGATGTGAATCTGATTAAACAATTACAAAAAACGCTCGATGAATTTGCTCTAGATCCAAGCATACGTGTGATCAAAATTAATGCGAAAGGAAAATATTTTTGTGCCGGTGGTGATTTAAAATGGTTTAAAAATGCCACTACACTCACAGATGCAGAAAATCAAGAAGATGCTGCTCTACTCGCCCGATTATTGCAAACACTTAACACGTTTCCTAAACCCACAGTTGCTGTGATTCAAGGCTCAGCATTTGGAGGGGGTGTTGGTCTAATAGCGTGTTGCGATATTGCTATTGCTGCACATTCAGCCTCTTTTGCACTCTCAGAAGTAAAATTAGGTCTTGTACCTGCTACTATTGCGCCTCATGTTTTGCGTGCGATCGGTGCGAGACAACTCAGACATTTTGCTTTAACAGCCGAAGCGTTTACTTCAGAAGAAGCTTATCATATTGGTTTAGTTCATAGCGTTGTCAACGATTCACTACTCGTTGCAACTGCTGACACTATCATTGCACAACTTCTGAACAATGGTCCCATTGCAATGGCCACCACCAAAAAATTAATTCAGGATCTTTCAATCACACCCGCAGGCGAGCTTGAAAAAACGGCTCAACTCCTCGCCCAAATTCGCGTCTCTTCCGAAGCTCAAGAAGGTCTCAGTGCATTCTTCGAAAAACGGGCTCCTTCTTGGAGCTAGACGACACCACTATGGAATCGGAATTCAGTATCAGGAGAAGTAATTAATTCAGCTTCTATGATAGCCAATGCACTGATGCGAGAAGAGATATCCTCTTGAGCGTAATGCTCTGCCAATTTAATGTATTCTTGAAAATGGCGAGATTCGGAGGCTAATAACCCTCTATAAAATTGGCTGAGTTCGTCATCGAGATGCGGAGCTAATTTTTTGAAACGTTCGCATGAACGTGCTTCGATGAAAGCACCGATAATTAATGTGTCGACAAGATGCTCTAATAAAGAATTCCTAGCGTGTTTTTTTAAACCACCCGCATAACGTGAGGGGGCTAAATGAACGTATTGAAAACCTCGAACCACGATAAATTTTAATACGTGTTCAAAATGTCGTAACTCTTCTCGTGCGATTCGTGACATTTTCTGGAGAAGTTCAGTCCGATCAGGATATCGGTAAATCATACTTAAGGCAGTCGCGGCGGCTTTTTTTTCACATTGTGCATGATCTACCAAGAGTAATTCTTGATTGGCGATGGCGGACTGTATCCAGGCGTCAGGAGTGGGACAGAGTAAAAATGTGTCGATTTCAAGTAATTGTACTGTATTCAATGCTGCTTAACTCACGTATTCTATTTTTTGTGGGGTTCTTCTTTTTTATCTTTGCCTTCTACCGTAATTTCAGTTTTTTCGACGTCTTTTGGAATCAATTCTTCCATTGCCGAAGTGATAGGTTTGAATTCCGGAATTAATTGAGATGATTTCCACCAATCTCGATCAATGAAGGCTGATCCTTGAATCATTAACACAAGTAAAGCGACTAATAAAATTCCCCGTGCAGCACCAAAAAGGATTCCGAGAATCCGATCAATAAGGCCTAATCCTGAAATGGAGATCAATTTACTAAGAAAGAAACTAAGAATTGCACCAATAATGACAATCGATAAAAATATTGCTAGAAACGCGACGACCATTCGTATGGATGAACTGCTGATTACGCCTGATAATTTCTCACCTAATCCTGATGAGAGTGTAAAGGCTAGATAAGCTGCAATTAACCATGTTGTTAGTGATAATGCTTCGCGAATAAATCCTCGTGATATACTAATAATCACTGAGAGGATGATCAAACCTAAAATAATAAAGTCTGTGACATTAAGATTGATTAATAAATCGATCATCGTTTGTACCTCACAACAATACCTTGAATATTCAAGTTGCTTTTTAATTGTGCCATAGTCTTTTCAGCAGTATTTCGGTCGTGTGCAGGCCCTACCAACACGCGATGCACATTGTTTCTTAACTTATCTCGTTCAGTAAATGCATTAAATCCTTTAGATTTTAGCTGATTGGCTAATTTATTTGCATTGGCTATTTCAGAGAAACTACCTAGCTGAATTGCCCATGCGCCAGTTCCAGCAACAATATTCTCATTTTGCTTGAGTACTATAGAGTTCCCAATATTTTGTTTTTTTGGCTTATCGGAAGATAAACTAAACTCTCTATGTTGTTGTGGATTGACTTTGCTGTTTTGTTTATCAGCAATTTTTTTTGTCGCTATCATTTTTTCTGAATTTTCTTTTTGAATGGCTATTTTAAGCGCGGCTTCTTTCACTAAATCATCATTGGCTGATTTACTGTTGGTCGATGTTTCTTTCGCTTTAACAACAGTCTCTTTGGGTAAAATTGGATGATTTTGAGGCTCTTGGGGCACCGGTTTATCGAGCAAATCATCTTCAGGTGAAGGTGTTTGAGCGTCATCATCATTTGTCGCAAAACTTTCATGATCTTCACTATCATTTGTATCTGATGTAGCTAACTCTTTTGTGTTATGAAGCAGCGCTTTATCAGACGATTCTTGAATTTGTGCTGGTTTGATAGTTGGGGCCTGATAAGCAACTGTTTTTCCCTCATTTTTGATGGGTTGAGCGTTTGCAACAGGAAGATGATTAGGCGGTGGTAATGCAACTTCACTATCGAAAATTAATGGCACTAATAGAATAGCCAGTGCAACAAGCACTATAATTCCGATAATTCGTTGTTTCATTTCCATAGCAGTTTCCCTCAGCGATTCTCTTCAAGTGTTATGGCGCATTGTACTGCGGCCACGGTATAAAAAGACCCAAAAACGACTACCCTATCCTGTGATGTAAGTCGTCCCTTCAAGTGTTGCCACATTGTAGTCGCATCGGCGTGATGATGACAAGCTCCCTCTGAAGTGGCTTTTATATGCTGAATAATTTCCGTTGTGGGACTGGCTCTAGGTGTTTCCAGCGGGAAAACATGCCATTCATGAATAATTCTCTTCATAGGTTCGATCATTCCTTGACAGTCCTTATCCGCAAGTACACTAAATAACGCGATGGTTCTGCCAGAATGCTCTTCTTTCATGAGGTTTAGCGCGAGTAATTCTACCGCCGATGGATTATGCGCTACATCAAAAATAATCGGACATTGATCTTGTATGACTTCAAATCGCCCTGCTAATCTCGTATTCTGAGCAGCATCAAACATGCATTGATCTGTAACAGGCAAATAGCGTTGTAATAATTGTGCAGCCACCAAGGCACAAGCTACACTGGTTTGAGGAACGCGAGGTGTTGCGATATCACGTAGTTCTTTTCCGCGCATTTTCCAATTCCATAAAGTACTACTCTGCTGTTCGATATAAAAATCTTTGCCATGTGTATAAAAATCACAATTCAATAGTTTGGCTTGATTGATCACCGAGCTCGGAGGTGAAAGATCCCCACAAATAGCGATTTTATTTTCCCGAAAAATGCCCGCTTTTTCGAAGCCAATGGCCTCACGATTATCACCTAATCGATCACAATGATCGAAATCAATTTGTGTGAGGATGGCGATAGAATTTTCAACACAATTGACGGCATCTAAACGCCCGCCTAAGCCTACTTCCAGAACCAAAATATCTAAGTCATTTTTTTTGAAAATGATCAATGCAGCGAGCGTAATAAATTCAAAAAATGTCAGTGGTGCATCAGAAATCTCGGTAGATAAAGTCTGGAATGCATCACAAATTACAGGTTCATCTACCGGTTTATTATTAATCTGTATTCGCTCACTGAAATGATGTAAATGAGGAGAATAATAGGAGCCTATTTTATAGCCTGCGTTGGAATACAGTCTTTGTAGTGTGGCGACGGTGCTGCCTTTTCCATTAGTACCTGCAACGGTAATGACAGGACAGTCAAAATGAGTTAATTGTAGTCTTTCAGCGATCTGGTTAATTCTATCGAGACCTAAAATAATGTCGGGAGAATGCCGTTCTGCGATTGCCGATAACCAAGAATCTAAATCGTAGCCTAACTTCATTGTTTTAGAGTTCTCAAGAAGTTGTTGAAGTATTTATTTCATCGGCTAAGGGTTGTGGGCAGTGTGTTAATTTTGCCAATAATCTTGCGACTGTGTTGCGCATTTCACGGCGATCTACAATCATATCAATAGCGCCATGTTCAAGTAAAAATTCACTGCGTTGAAAACCTTCGGGTAATTTTTCACGCACAGTTTGTTCGATTACACGCGGTCCAGTAAATCCGATTAAAGCTTCGGGTTCTGCAATAATCACATCGCCTAAGGTTGCTAAACTAGCTGAAACACCACCAGTCGTAGGATCCAGTAAAATCGAAAAATAAGGCAGTTTTGCGGCTGAAAGTCTTGCAAGTGCGGCACTTGTTTTACTCATTTGCATGAGCGAAATAACACTTTCTTGCATTCGCGCTCCCCCACTACTCGAAAAGCAAATGAAAGGCACTTTTCTTTCGATAGCAGCATGCACGCCTTGCACAAAACGTTCACCTACAGCGGAACTCATTGAGCCGCCAATAAAATCAAAATCAAAAGCACAGGCTACGAGAGGGATTTGTTTTAATTTTCCAGCCATTACAATCAGTGCTTCTTTTTCACCCGTTTTTTTCTGTGCAGCAACTAAACGATCTTTATATTTTTTTGTATCACGAAATTTTAAATAATCAACCGGTCCAACATCTGCTGCAATTTCTTCATGAGATCCTTCATCAAGAAAAATGGCTAATCGCATTCTTCCAGAGAGTCTTTCGTGATAACCACATTTTGGACAGACATTGAGATTGCGTTCTAATTCGGCGCGATACAATGTTGCACTGCATTTACCGCACTTACTCCAGATTCCTTCAGGCACGCCTTTCTTTCCACCTGATGCGGACTCGATTTTCGAAGGCAATAGCTTTTTAAACCAACTCATTATTGGGAATCCTAGCCGTAAAACCATCATTTTATAGGGGTATAGCCCTAGAAGGCAAGCATTTCCTAGCCAAGATATCCAATAAACAACCTGCCGAAAAGCAAGAATAACACGAATAATCAATAAGTTATGCGATATCTGGGATGGGCGGACTAACGTGCGACAGATATCTAGAAAGGGCTAAGGACTTCTTACGGCCTAGAGAAGCCCGGTAAACACCCAGGTAATACACTATAATTGTAATAAGAGATGAGGTGAGCACTTCACCGCTTCATGATCTCATAGAGGGGGTTTAGTGGATGAATAATAAAGTAGACAATACATATACTTTAGCGCCATATGTCGCTGAGTATCAGAATATTCGCAAGAAATTCGTTAATGGTGACTTTAAGGGTGCGGCATCATTATTTGATAAACTGTATAACGGGCTTGTAAAGTTACACGGCCAAGAAAAGGCAAAAAAAGTGCTAGGTGAAATTATAAATAAAGTAGGTGTTGATCATATAGACTTCGTAATACAAGACGTTCTCTCAAGAAATTTCACAGCGATAATAAGTGATGAAAAACGATATCTCAATAATTTTAGAACGATTCTGGAGGGCGTAGATAAAGCTCCTCTTAGAATGCAGAACCCTAATTTAGATCAATTTTTGGTTAATGGTGCAAAATTAAATACAGAGGTGTTATCAGGGCTGTTGAGGCACTATGATAATCTTTATGGAAAAAATTCTACAGCGGCTCAAGTCAATCTATTAATGAATCTGCAAGATCATATACTCAAAAATAATCCCTCAGATTCTAAAAGTATCAAGCTAATCCAATATGAGTTATATAAATTATTTTTACACAAGAAACAAGCCGTGGTGGACGACATGATCGAAAATCCAACCCACGCCCTCTTCATCATGAAAAATCCCAATATTATGGATCTTCTTTTTAATGAAGCTAACCATGAGCAACTAAATCAATTAATCGATAAATGTAAGCCTGAACTTGGCCGTGCAATTGTAATATTCAACTTGTTAGGAGACTTGCCTGGAATTAATGTGATAATAAGAGAAAAATTGCCACAACAAGACAATGCTGAGCAGAGAAAGTTGATACTATCAATATTCTCTGCTAATGAAGGCCATTTGAATGAGTCTACATTAGCAGCGTATCTGAGATTATATGATAATCCAGCCGATAAAATCGCAATATTAAAAACAATGTTAAATGATATCAAGACTAATGCGAATGGAAAGTATCCTAAAACTGGACTCGATATCAGAAGGCTATTCACAGGATATTCTTCACGACAAAATGAGGATATTCAATTATTAGAGAAAGCTGAAAAATCTCTAGCACAGCATTCTCAGCGGCAAAGCATGAGTGATTTAACAATGCCAAGCTGGACATCAACGACAGAAAGTAAAATCAAAAAACCTGATTTAGACAAAGCATTAGATGTGCTTGGTCTACAAATGGCAAAATTTGAATATTATATAGAAGACGCACGTTCGCTGATGAAAACTGATCTTAGAAGCTTAGATATTAACGGATTGAAGGAAGTTATAGAGTCTATTACTACTAATCAGCAGCATCTCAAGGAAGAAAAAAGAATGCTCGAGACACAAATAAACCAAGTGGGAACGACTAACATACCAGCAGAGCTTAATAATCAGTATGCCGCATTAACTAAACGTATTGATGCAACTCAAGCAAATCTCACTAACTTGAGGAATATAGCTACGGCAAAATTAGCTTTGCCGGGCTATCAGGCTGCTCTTAGGAATATTAATGCAATGACACGTCCAGGTTTCCCAAAAGATAAGTCTACATTTGGAACGCTGCGCAATAATCTACTGGAAATTGAAAAATACCCGCCTTATCAAAGTTATATTGAGCGCAGAAGTCAAAAAGAAAGTTTAAATAAAAATGAACAAACTGACGCCACAAATAAAACTAAAGCTGTTCCTGAAGAACATCTACTAAGCCCAGAGCAAATGAAGGCTTATAATGACATTGCAGAATTGAGAGATCGATTACGTAAATTTGACAACTGTAAAATACCTTTAGTAAAAAGCTATTATGAATCCAGAGTGCATGAGCAATTAAACAGAATGAACATTCCCTACTGTCCATTTCAGAAATTGATCAAAGAAATAGGTGAATTTAAAACGCAAAGCACTGCTGCTCCCGCTGCCAGTAAAAAATAGCCAAATATCGAGGCTAGGGTATGCTATCGAGCATCAATGGCAGGCCTGTAAATTCTGGCATTTCATGAATCGCGGGATATTCCACGTGAACTAGATAAAGCCCAAAGGGGTGCGCGGTGATTCCGCCGGCAGTTCGATCTTTGGCAAGTAACACCTCAAGAGCCCAATGGGCATCTCTCTTCCCTTCTCCAATCACCATCAATACCCCTGCGATATTGCGTACCATATGATGTAAAAATGCATTGGCGGTAACATCGATTAGAATCAAATCACCCTGACGATGGACATTTAAGGATTTTATATCTCGAATGGAAGTTTTCGATTGGCACTCCGCATCTCGAAATGATTGAAAATCATGTTCACCCACGAGGTGCTGCCCTGCTTCATGCATTTTCATGGCATCTAAATGTCGGAAATGCCAACTCATTCGATGAGGATACAATGCACTTCGAATTGGTCTATTAAAAATAATATAGTGATAACGACGTGATAATGCGCTATGTCTAGCATGAAAGGATTCGTCTACTTCACGAATCCAGTGCAAAGAAATGTCCTTTGGTAAATTCGTGTTGCCGCCCAAAAGCCAGTTTTTGATGGGGCGCTCGACATCTGTAATAAAATGACCGACTTGACCTGCGGCATGTACACCCTTATCAGTGCGGCCTGCACAAATAACACTGATGGGAGCATCGGCGACTTTTGATAAAGCAAGCTCGATTTCTGATTGAATTGTCTTTACGCCAGGTTCTTGAGTTTGCCAACCATGATAGCGGGTGCCATCATATTCTATACCAATCGCAAATTTTGGCATTAATGTACAGTATCCTGGATTATATCAGCGAGAATTTTGCGCGCTTTATAACGTTGTTCTTCATTGCCATGCGTAATTACCTCATTAAGGACATGCGCAGCTTGCGAAGAGTCACCCATATCAATATACGCTCTAGCTAAATCGAGTTTTGCAGCAACCCCTTCTTGACTGCCAAGATAGTCATACTCATCTTCAATCACTTCAACGATTTCGACCTCTTCTTCAGGCAAGCTTTTTTTCTTTGTGATTGTAGCGGAGATTTTTTTGGTCACATCGTCATGGGAGCGACGCTTTCTGGAAACGGTAAAAATCAGCACGAGTAAACAGGCTAGCACGCTGCTTCCCATAATCCAAATGCCATAGTCACTGAATGCTGAGTGATGAAAAACTGGCGTAGAATATTGTAAGTAATTTTCTTTGAGTTGTTTTAATTGTTTATCAAGCGAAGCAATTTGATTTTTCATAGCAACATGTTCATCTTCTATGATATCAAGTCTTTCTCGAGTATATTTATCTAAGTCATTGAATCTAATTATAAAATTATCGACCTGCTGAGTTAAATTGCTAATATGTGTTGCAATACCATTTTTTATTAGAGTTTCTGCTGTGATTGCAGTAATGATTCCGTTAGGAGAAATTGCAGTTTTCGTTTCCTGACGTGCTTGCAATGCAGATGTAAGTGCCTGAATAATAGGGACATTAAACGAGATGATAGGCTTAAAAGGTGTGCTTAAATTATTAGATGGCAACGCCGCTTGAAGGATGTCTGTGAAAGGATCATTTAAACTGATTGATGGAACGAGTTCATTCAAAAGCCGTTGTTGTGGAGGTAGTGAAATTTCTTTTGAAACAATAGGTTGCGTGACTGTTACAGAATTTGATTCTAGTGTAGTTGTATTTTGAGCTTGGGCAGTTTCAGTTGTTGGGTTGGAAAAAGTTTGATGAATTTGAATACTTTCGGGGTCGCGTGCGTGTTTGATGGTGCCAAAAGGAGGGGCTTTGGATCCGTCTGCGCGTGTAGGCTGTTCGAAGTCTATTTTGTTCAGCCATTTCAGATTTTGGGCAGATATTTGGAGGAGCGCAGTAACGGGCGAAATTGCCTTTATTACTTCAAGTGTTGGAATTCTAAGATGTTGCCCTGCGCGTAAACCATTAACGTTGTTGTCTGCAAAAGCTTCTGGATTGGCTTTAAGTAAGGCAATCATCATCTGTTGTTTAGATATATCACGATTGGGGCGCGTTTTTTGAGCGATGTACCAGAGATGGTCGTCAGCTGTAGTTGGGCCGTATGTTTGGGTATCATTGGCCAAATTGCATATGGAAACAGCTAAGAGCACTGTTGTGACAGCCAGTATGGTTAGAAGTTTTCGCAACAATTAGTCCCTCTATTTCGTAAGAACTAATGTTAATGGATTCAATAGTTATTGGCTAGAGATTTTTGTCGTTGTAGCAGGTAAAAAAAAGTAGTTCTCAACGTGTTGAGTCACTACTTTTAGAAGGAATTGATCGTTGAATTACATTTTACATTTAACGAGGTTTTGGATTAAAGACTTTTTGATGTTCAAGTTCTTCAGTATCGGACTGCATAAACGCCGGACGTGGTTTGAACGATTTTTGGTTTTCTTGTTGAGATTTAGTCACGGGTGTTTGAGCAATTTCAGCTAACATTTCGGGTGAAATTTCGTTTTGGAGTTCAGTACGATTAGATTCTGGTGCAGGTGTGGCCGCAGTATCTGCCATAGGGTATCCCTGAGCAAGTTGGGTCATTGTAATATTTGTAGTCATTGTATGGCTCTCCCGCAATCGAGTTGCAATTTTTAGTAACGTTTCATGTAAAAAATGTTGTGTAGTATCAGCCACAGTTCGCAGTGTAACTTGAGCATCGCCAAGTGCTGTCAAAATTTGTCTGTAACTACTCAAGCTATTTATCCTTTTCACTTCTAAATTAAGGCGGATTCTAAATGAATTCCTGTCAAAAATCAATCAATACAGGACCTATTATACTCTTCTAAGATTAAGAAAGTCTTAAGTAAATACACCTACTTAAACTTCGCTTAAATTCAACGAGTTACCAAAGTCGGCGTTACAATCCGACGCATTTTCCGCAAAAAAGGAATTAAAGAAATTTTAAGGAGTTAGACTGGGCAAGACAACCTTTTCAAGGCCGCGTTCGTTTCGTAGAAATTCGTTGGGTTCTTAAAGTCGGCGCGAGAATCCGACTGTCTTTCCGGGAATGGCTCGCTCGGGTCCCCCTCGCTGCGCTTTATTTCCCTCCAAGAAAGTTGGATTCTTCGCCTACGCGACTTAGGATAATTTTTTTTCCGTGTTTTAAATTGGCGTTTTCATTTTGCTGCTTCTACAGACTAAGTCAGGTATAGCCTTTCAAGACCGCCGTAAATACTTCCATGTAGTCTTCGTTCGTCAACGATCTTGAAAGGCTATACCTGACTTGTCTGTACGCAGCCGAGCCAATGGAGAATATTTCGTTGCCACTGTTGAACAATGAACTTTGTTTCGCGATTTTTTTAAAAAAGTCTCCAGAGCTAAAGAAATAAAAACTTAGCACGGAGTTGAGAAGACTGGGCAAGATCTACCTTTTCAAGATCGTGAGAAACAGGATGTTTCGACCGAAGCCTACAGGGATGTATTTACGGCGGTCTTGAAAAGGTAGATCTTGCCCAGTCCAACTCCTTAATACTCTTAATGTTTTCGTATTTGAAAAGTTTCTGTCGAGGTTTCGAAAATAGACTATAATGGTAAGTTCTATTTTGGAGATACGTTAATGAGTAAAGGTTTTTTCGTTGGTATTATTGTTGGGATATTCATCTCGATGGCGAGCTACGCACAACAAAATCAAGAGAATTCTGACTGGCAAAACTGGGTACAAAACCTTCGAAAAGAAGCCTTAGCGCAAGGCATCCGCCCGCAAGTATTCGACTCAGCGTTTGAAGGCGTTCAACCTAGCCAACGTGTCCAACACTTTGATAAAACCCAACCGGAAAAACGCCTCACCTACGCCGAGTATCGTAAATCTCGCATCGATACATTTAGAATTATTTTGGGTCGTCGCGAATACAGCAAATACCAAGATTTACTTCAGAAAATTGCTGCCGACTACCACGTAAACCCTTGCATAATTACAGCCCTCTGGGGACTTGAATCGAGTTACGGCCACTTTAAAGGCAACTTCCCTGTCATCACCTCACTCGCAACGTTGGCCTACCAAGGGCACCGCAAAACGTTCTTTCGGCATGAACTTCTGTTGGCACTCAAAATTCTTAATGATCATCATGTCAGTTTCTCAAACTTTAAAGGTGAATGGGCAGGCGCATCGGGACAGACTCAATTTTTGCCTTCAAGTTGGTACAAATACGCAGTTGATTACGACGGCGATGGCAAAAAAGACATCTGGAATAGCACTGATGATGTATTGGCCTCTATTGCTAACTACCTTAAAAAAAATGGATGGCACAGTAATGAGCCTTGGGCACTAGAAACAACCTTACCTGATGATTTTGACGAATCTCTTTACGGTTTTGAAAACGCACGCCCTTTGTCTGAATGGGAAGAGCTCGGCGTCGAAGTTCCAAAACACCTTTCACCAGAGCTTGAAGCTGCAATTATCATGCCATTAGGTGGCCCTGCTCTACTCGCCTTCCACAATTTTAACATCATAAAAACTTACAATAATTCAACCTTTTATGCAGGATCTGTAGGCTATTTAGCCGATAAAATTTGTTCAAAAAATTAAAATTTTTTAACGCCGACATTACACAGCATCTCCCGGTTAAGGATTTTGGGAGAGGCTGGCCCTTGCTTTAAACGAATTATCTGATAATCTTCACCATGTAAAATTATTAAAAAATTAATACGGAGATAAATAATGAAGAGTAAAAATGCAGACTACGATAAACTCACTGGGTTTCGCCAAGAACTACAAAATATTGTTCTGAGGCATTTGCAAACTGAAATGCCCACTGTCCAAAATCAATGGCAGAAAAATGAAGTCAGTTATTTTATTACTCAAATTACAAAAGATAAAAATCATCCTCTTCATCCACAGCTTGAAATTATTCAGTTCTTCAATGCAATACTTGGTGAAATCGAAAAGTACATCAAGGAATTAGAATTTAGCCGTGATCCGAGCACAAGACAATCCGGCATTCAATTTTTAACAATGGTTCTGAATGCGATAAAAATAATAGGTGCTCTTCATGCTGAAGAACTAACCGTCAGAATTAATAGAAAAGACTATACAATTAAAGGATTAACAGGATATAGATCTGTGGTGACATTCTGGTTAGTAGAATATCCCACACAATTTGCAAAATATTTTGATGAATTTCATACTAAATGGAAAAATTTTGGCGTTGAAAATATCATTCCAAAGTTAGACCCTATATTTTCACCGCGCGCAATAAAAGTGAAAAACAAAAATGAGATGGGGTCTCAGGAAAATGATGTCTCTTCAAATTCAGATGCTGTGTTGAGTGAAAGTCTAAGTAATACATCTTCAAGAGGAGTACTGCAAAGTAAATCTGAAGTAAAAATAGATGGCACTGATACTCACATATCAGGAACGAGTACTGATATTGGTGATCTTAAGGAGAACATGGAAACGCGACCTGCTAGACAGACTATAGAAGGAGAACTCGAGTGTGCTACTGAAGAAGAAAGTGATGAAGCTCGGAGCGATGAAAAGGTCGGTTCAAGATCTACTCACGTACCTACAGCACATCAAGTCAGAGAAAGTGACGAAGAAGCCAACGATGACGATGAATATACTTATGAAGACTATTACGTAGACGAAGATGAAGAAGAGTCAGGTGATGATACAGAAGAATTCAGAAGTAACGAGAAAGTAGCTGTACCTAAATTAGAGAGAAATGATCAACAAAGATCTCAACTAACTCAAGAAAAGGTTGATTCAGATGCAGAAGAGAGCGTTGAGAAAAAAACGAGCCAAGGCAAAAAGAGATCAAAAATAATAAGGACACCAATCAAGAGATGGTTTATAGATACAGATGGACGGTCATGTGAGGAAGAAATCTATGAAGAAATTTTAATTGAAGATGGGGAGTCAGTCACCCCACCACGTACGCCAGGCAACGCAGACTCTCCTGTAAAAGGTTTATCTCTGATTAAAAGATCCAATCCCGCGTTATTCGGACGTTTGCAAAGGCTCTCAATGGATAGAAAAAATTTTTCGGTATCCACGGCAACACCTACTGAGGCAGATGAAGCTGTAGCTCACCAGAAAATGAAATCAACAGAACTAAGTCCTATGAGCGCCCTTCTTGCAGATTGTGATAGCTTTGTGAAAGAACGATCACTAGGTGAATTGGATGGCGTAACTAATCTGGATGGTCCTGATGTAGAGTATGAAGGTGATGAAGAACATGAGACGACTGCCAGTAGGGCTCTCAATTTTGGCTCATCGGGAAGTGATACTGAATAACTAACAGTAAAATTTAATATTGAAGCAAATTCTTAAATCGATTACTATGGCGACATAAAATCTAGATTTCATGCATTAGCACCTTGTCAGGTTTCAACTGCAGAATCTAAGTTAAATTAGGAGTACTCATGGAAGAGTCCCAAGAAATACAGCAAATTGGATTGCGCAAATATACTGCCCTGATGGAATCAGTCAATAATGATTTTGCAGAACTCTTGTTACTTTCAGAATCCAAGAAAAAAATAGTTGATCGTTGCCTAGATCCTGATCTTGAGTCTATTTGGGAAATGATTTGGGAGAAAATGAATGCAGAACCCACTTATCAGGAAGCACAAAAAAATTCTTCATTACGATATCGTCCACTAAAACACCAAGCATTTTTAGCTCCCTTTTATCGTGTGGCGGGTTTGCATTATTTTCATCGAGGATCCAGACCAGGGCATCGAGAATTATTATTGAAAGCGGCTGCTCCACCCTACTCTAGTTTTCACGCATTGCGCGCATTATCAGAAGAACTTGTAAAACTGGAAAAAGGTGATGGATATCATTTTGCTTTAGCACTAAATCGTGCTAATACTGCGGCTGCAGTTCATCATGCGCCTGGGTATATACTATTGGCCGAAACGCATTTTGATATTGCGTGTTATTATAATAAAACTAATTCATCTCGTTCTCGAGATTATTTCGAATTCTCACTGAAAAACATTGTTATCGCAGATCAATTACAACCGCATTGTGCAAACAGTATGCACAATGCGTATTATGGTTTAGGTCCTAAAATCAGTAATGGATTCGGACTTGAAACAACACAAGAAATGCTTACTCATTTGATTGCGTTGATTGAAAAAGCAGATCCCACTATTGATATTCCATCGCTCATTGCCTCGGCAAAAAAAGAAGCACTAGAGATTATTAGAGAATTTTATGAACCTAAAGAAGGTCATTCTTTACTCTTTAAGAAGCAAAGAGTTGGAGGCTTCTAGCCAATAGCCTATTGTATACTTCACCCTAGCACCCTCAAAGCCTCTATCTACGCCAGTTTCACGCTGGATGTTAATAAATTATCCTGAAATCAATGAGTTATAGAAAGTGTACTATAATTAAAGTAGAGATAATTTAAGGGGGTATGGCATGAATAAAGATAATCCAAGCAGAGAACCAGTGAGAGGCCCGTGGTGGGTTCGTGTTGCCAATTTTTTTAGTAATTTGTTCAAAACTGAAGATGAATTAAAAAGAGAACAAGAAGTTAAAGAAATTAATGCCATTGGCCAAGATTTTCTACTTATGCAGGAGTTTGTCAAAGGAATAAATAATCCAGATTATCGAAATGAATTAAATAAAAGACTGGCGAGTGGATCAGTTGAGATTAGAAGTTCTCTTGCAAATTATTTAGTACAGGTAAAGGATCTATTAAAAGAAAATAAAATACCAAATAATGCAGAAGATATTTTGAATGGGTTACGCGAAGTAATAGATGAAGTAGATAAGATGCAAAAGGGTGCCGCTTGGAATTTAGGTGATAAAGATGTACCAGGCACTTGGGATAGATGGCGTGAAGGAATGATCAATGGAATCAATCAAGCAATGGATAGTATTAGAGCATTAAAGCAAGAGCGATCAGCTGAGAGGCTGAATGCAGATCAAGCTCTAGAATCTCCATCTGTTAATAGATACGTCGAAAAAGAAAAACTCTATGCATTCATAGAGAAAGGATTACCAGAGAATGATAACTATAGGGAGCTACTAAAAACACAACTTGCTAGTGGAAGAAATGATATTGTTTTGAATATACCAGCCTATCTACATGAAGAGATGAAAAATCTTCAAAACAAAACAGTATCGGAGGGTTTACCAGGGAAGTTGGAAAAGCTTATAGCCCTTTTAGGTGAAGTAAAAAAAATGGAGAAAGGATCTGCTTGGAAAACGTCTGAGGTCGATGCTAATACAAGTTCTGATAGTTGGTTTACTGCCATGAGTAATACAATAAATTTATTAAACGGGATGATTGATAAAATTCAACCGCAGAATCGGACTGTTGCTGGACCTGTACAACAAGCTCCAGTAAGTGAAGAAGAAACTCAAGAAAAAGGAACGCAACCTCAGCAAGAGGTAATTCAAGGACAAGTTACTGAGCAATCTACTAGGCCTCCATTGCCATCAACAGGTCCTTTACCTCAGACTCCACCTCCACCTCCGTCTGCTAGCGGACCTCAGGCAGCGCCTCGAACTTCTGGCAAGGAGGTTCCAGGTAGAGTCTCAACTCGACCAGCGGTACCTACTGCTCCATTACCACGACCTTCAGGACGAGGACCTTTACCTACTCCTGGTCAAGGATCTCAGCCAGCTTCAACTAAAGAAAGTCCAAGTAGAGTCTCAACTAAACAAGTGGGAATTACTCCACTAGCGCGACCATCAGGACGACCTTTACCTACTCCTGGTCAAGGATCTCAGCCAGCTTCAACTAAAGACAATCCAAGTAGAGTCTCAACTCGACCAGCGGTACCTACTGCTCCATTACCACGACCTTCAGGACGACCTTTGCCTACTCCTGCTCAAGGATCTCAAAGTTCAAGCAAAGAAAATCTAAGTAGAGTCTCAGCTAGGCTAGGGGTAGCACCTACTCCGGTTCGAAGAAAAACTCCGGCTGTAGCTGTAGATCAACCCAAACCTTTAAGAGTTTCACAAACGGGAAATCTACCAAGAGAATCTCAGGGTTCAACTGAAGGAATCAAACCTGTTTCAGAGCCTCCATTACCGCTTCCGAGAAAAACTCAAGGTCCATCGCCTCAACCAAGCAAGCCAAAAACAGATAAACCAGTCGCGCCTCCAAGAACATCTCAAGCACAACCACGAAGTGGGCAAGTTGAAAACCTTAAGCGCGAGCGAGATCAAAAAACGAGTGATGTCTCTCCCCCGTTGCCAGAACTTCCTAAGATTTCTTCAGGAGATAGCGGATCAACTCCAACGAATAAAAAGTAATTATAGCTATTTTTTTATTTTCTATTTTATCTGTAGAGAACTTATTTCATTTAGCGCATTTTCAATTTTTCTTCTGGGGGATCGCGTTACAAGTTCAGGATCCGGTTTTCTTTTTTCTTTTGTAGGAGAATTATGGATCGGAGATAAAATACTCGCCATTGATTCTGCAAGAGGTGCGGCAATTCGTTCTTTTTGATGGGCAGCATACGCTTCAGCAACAACATCAACACCGGCACTTAGCGTTAAAATTGTATTTGCGAGTTCGGCATTATCGACGTGAGACAAGAACAACCACATCAAGATATCATGATCAACTTTGAGCGTATAATCTGAGCGGGTTTCTTTTTCAAGACCATTAAAAGCTTCAAGAAAACAGGTCAAAGGAGATGGATAGGTTGAAAAGAAAAATTGAGCAATGCTCTCATTTTCAATAAGAAAATTGTTGTCAGTATCTATTAATAGCTCGGAATTTTTAATCTCATCTTGAAGATCTATTAAATGCTTAAAGCTCAATGTATGCCACAACATTCGAATATCCATAATCAGTGGCATATTGTAGACTACGGGTTCTATACTCTCTTCAAATTTTAGGGTTTCGCCTATACGTTTTTGTACTATTTCAATTATACTGACGCTCTTTGTTTGTGAGAAAAGATTTTGAAGTGTAATAGTGAACTTGGTAAGCGTCGTTTTCATTTCTGATTGCTTATTATGATCTAGCCATTTCATGAGAGCCATATCTCGAGACATGCAAGCCTTTATAAAACTGCGCCGCTTTTCTAGCCAAATCAAAGCGTCTAAAATTGGTTTTTTTTCGTCATGTGATGATAGATGATAAAGATCAAAAAGTTTAAGTAACCGCCAAGATGAGATACCTTCGTCTAATACGCTTAAAAATTTACACCCCTCTACTGTATTGCAAGGTTTTAATTTATTCAATAACTTGCCAATATCAATTCTCTTTCTACGTTTACCCGTTGACTTATTTTTTACTGTTTTTAGTATTTTTTCGCTGGAGTGTTTGTTAATGAGCGCGGTAAACGCCTGATATAATCTTGTATAGTATTCTTGACTTATCGGATTCTCAGCAAGATAATCCACAACCTTTTTCGGTGAAGATGAGATCAGTAGATCATCAAAAATTTCAGCGTGATCCCAAAGAAAAGATTCAGCTTGCGCAGAAATCGATGAGTTTGATGGAAGAGCAGCGGCGATATCAGCAAGATCATTTAACAGATCAATTGATGAGTCACCGTAATCAACTGATGGCTTTTTAGGACAAGATTCATCTGATGAATCTAATTCGTCTGGATTTCGTTCTCGTTTATGCTCACTCATAGTATTGGACTCTGTTTTAGTAAAAAACACGCGTCCGAGCGATGTAAACTTTCCTAAGCTTGAAATGCTAACAATTTGAATCGTTTAGGTCAATACCCTCAGCATCTCCCGGTTAAGGGTTTTGGATTTTTTGGTCACTCAATGCCATATTCAGGGGTGTTGATATTAAAAACCGGGAGATGCTTCCTTTAATATACTTAGGGAAGAGAATCACGATTCTCTCCCCTAAAACCCCTCATCGCGAAAGAAAGTTCTTCTAACACTATGATTGTAAATTTGGATATTAGATTTCATTTAGCAGCAATTCGGCAATTTGCACAGCATTTAAGGCGGCGCCTTTGCGGATATTATCGGAAACTACCCAAAGATTTAGGGCATTTGGATGGCTGATGTCTTCTCGTACTCGCCCTACGAAAACGCCGTCATGTTTAGCAGCCTCAGTGACTGGCGTTGGATAGTTTGAATCAGGTTCCATCAATATTACTCCGGGCGCCACTCTCAAGAGATCTTTGGCTTCTTCTGCAGAGATTTTTTTGATCGTTTCAATGTTGATGGCTTCAGAATGACCATAAAAAACAGGAACCCTTACGGCAGTTGCATTCACTAAAATATCGAGATCTCCGAAAATTTTCTGAGTTTCCCAAAACATTTTCATTTCTTCACGTGTATAGCCATTGTCTTGAAAGGCATCAATGTGGGGAAGTACATTAAAAGCAATTTGTTTTGGAAATTTTTTGCATCCTACATCTTGTCCATTCATAACGTTCGCAACTTGACCCGCTAATTCTGCTAGAGCTGATTTTCCAGCACCCGAAACAGATTGATAGGTCGCCACATTAATGCGACGAATTCCGACAGCGTCGTAAATCGGTTTTAATGCAACAAGCATTTGAATCGTTGAGCAATTTGGATTTGCAATAATATTGCGTTGACGAAAGTCTTTGAGTGCTTCAGGATTAACTTCAGGTATCACGAGTGGAACATCGACGTCTTGTCGAAAATGTGAAGTATTATCGATGACCACAGTTCCTGCATCGGCCGCTATCGGTGCGTAATGTGCAGAAACACTTCCGCCTGCAGAAAATAATGCAATCTCTGCATCAGCCCAATCGAATTTAGCCGCATCGGTAACTCGAATATTTTTACCCATAAAACTCACTGATTTTCCTGCTGAGCGTTCGCTACCCAAGGGAAATAATTTTTTTACTGGGAATTGCCTTTCAGCAAGAATTTCAATAATAGTTTCTCCGACAGCACCTGTTGCGCCAAGAACTGCAACGTTAAATTCACGACTCATAACATTAATCCTCTAATAATAATCTACAGCTTACCACATTTCACGACATGCATTTAATTGATCGGCAGTTAAAACAAAAACGCCCTGCCCGCCCTGTTGAAATTCAACCCATGTAAAAGGAGCCATTGGATATCGTTCAATTAATTTAGTTTCACTAAAGCCCACCTCACAGACTAAAACCCCTTCAGGTGTAAGATATTTCGCGGCTTCTTTTAAGATTTTTTGCACAATATCTAATCCATCAGCCCCATATCCGTACAATCCTATTTTGGGTTCATGTTGAAATTCTTTGGGTAATGCAGAAATTTCTTCATTGCTCACATAAGGTGGATTAGTGACAATAAGATCATATTGTTTATTACTTAATTCATTGAATAAATCACTGTGAATTAAATTAACGTGATCTTGTAATCCATATTGTGCGACATTAATTTTCGCAACGTCTAAAGCATTTTTTTCATAATCAACGGCGTCCACTAATGCATTCGGAAATGCAAGGGCACATGCTGTTGCAATGCATCCACTGCCTGTACATAAATCAAGAATTCGATCAGGGCTATTAGAAACCCAGGGTTTAAACTCTTGTTGAATTAATTCAGCAATCGGTGATCGTGGTATCAGAACTCGTTCGTCCACATAAAAATCTAAACCTGAGAACCAAGCACGATGAGTGATATACGGAACAGGTTTTCGTGTCTCTACACGTTCGTCAATAAGTAGAACAATTTGCTGGCGTTCTTCTACTGTGAGTCGGGCATCTAAAATATCGTAGGACTCAATGGGTATTGATAATGCGTAACTCAGTAATTGAAAAGCATCGTCCCAGGCGTTATCTGTACCATGTCCGAATACTAATTCAGCTTTGTTAAATCGACTGGTAGCCCAACGTAAATAGTCTCTTATTGTCTTGAGGTCGTTGACGACTGAAACATCACTCATAGCTTTCTGCCCACTTTCTATTAATTAATATATAGTCTAACAGAGTATTTTACTAAACTAAAGCTGAGAAGTGCGAGAACCACTAACAACTCAAGACGCGACGCCGTGACCATAACGTTCTATACTTCCATTATGCCAAACAAAGATGACATTACACCCGAAGAGCGGGCTTTATTTCGCGAAAGCGTCAAAGGGACGATTCCGCTCGGTGAAGAACGTCCGCTGTTGGAGAAAAGAGAGGCGCCGACGCCTGTTGATATAAAAGTTGATAGGAAACAGAAGGTTAGGCAACCAAATAACATCGATTTGAGTAGCTTGCCATTATCTGATCACAGCCCTCAATCGGTGACAGGTGAAGAGTCTATTGAATATCGAGGTAGTGGAATTTCACACAAAGATTTAAAGCGCTTAAAAGCTGGAGAATTTGCGATTCAAAGCCATTTAGATCTCCACGGTGCGACAATTGATCAAGCACGTGACGAACTAATCCGTTTCTTAACTAAAGCCCAAAATCAACACTGGCGGTGCGTCCGAATCGTCCATGGAAAAGGAAAACACCATGGCGATACTCCCATTCTGAAAAATTTAGTCAATGCGTGGCTACGGCAAATTCCTATTGTACTGGCTTTTACTAGCGCTCCTGGTCGAGATGGCGGTGCTGGGGCCGTTTATGTTTTATTAGCACATTGATTAGCCTAACTTTTTTGATCTCTTTCTCGCTTTTACCGAACAATTGATGACAATCCCATTAATTTTGTGTATTATTGTGCCAGTTTGTATTGGGAGGGGTGAATGCGTAATAATACGATGATTATAGGTATCGCCGGGCCGTCAGCTAGCGGTAAAAGTTTATTGGCTAATACTATAGTTCGAGAGCTTGGGTCTGACCAAGTTGTTGTTATTACTGAAGATTCTTACTATAGAGATCGCAAAGACATTTCATTTGAAGAGCGCACTAAAATCAACTACGACCATCCCGACTCCTTTGATCATGAATTATTCTCCCAACACTTAATAGCCCTCCAAAATGGTGAAACTGTTCAGGTTCCTCAATACGATTTTACCCAGCACGTCCGATCTTCAAACGTTCGAGAAATAGGACAGCATACGATTATCGTTCTTGAAGGCATTTTGCTATTTTTTGAGCCCAAACTTCGTGACATCATGGATGTTCGCATTTTTATGGATACTCCACTCGATATCTGCCTTCTTCGTCGCCTCAAACGCGATATCGTTGAACGCGAGCGTTCGTTTGATTCTGTTTTACAACAATATATTGATACCGTTCGTCCGATGTATTTTCAATTTATTGAGCCCAGTAAGCGCTACGCAGACATCATAGTTCCGCGTGGTGGTCAAAATCGAATTGCCATTGATATGATCAAGGCAAAATTACGTGAGCTATTGGTCACCAATAACTCCACTAGCAGTTAATTGATGGACTTGTCAGTTCTTACTGATTAAGCGTAAACTTCTGAGCGATCACAAAAATTTCATGGAGAAAAATCATGGCAATGTTGATTGAACCCAAAATTCGAGGCTTTATTTGTACTACCGCTCATCCAACAGGCTGTGCTGAAAATGTACGCCAGCAAATTGACTTTGTTAAGCAACACGTGGATGTGAGTGGTCCTAAAAAAGTCTTAGTGATTGGCGCATCGACGGGTTATGGATTGGCGAGTCGGATCGCAGCAGCGTTTGGCGCACACGCAGCAACCATTGGTGTTTTTTACGAAAAAGCGGCGTCTGCCAAACGAACGGCTTCCGCAGGATGGTACAATACTGCTGCTTTTGAAGAAGCTGCACAGAAAGCTAATCTCTATGCCAAAAGCATTAACGGCGATGCTTTCTCCCAAGAAATCAAACAGCAAACGATTGATATGATCAAAAACGATTGGCAAGGTGGTGTCGATTTAGTTATCTATAGTTTAGCTTCACCAAGACGCACTGAGAGCAAAACCGGAACGGTGTATAATTCGACGTTGAAACCGATTGGTCAAGCGTACACCAACCACACTGTTAATGTGATGACAGGCGAAGTTTTTGATATCACTCTCGATCCCGCTTCGACTGAAGACATTGAACAAACTGAAAAA
This sequence comes from Gammaproteobacteria bacterium, assembly GCA_019748175.1. Taxonomy (NCBI): domain Bacteria; kingdom Pseudomonadati; phylum Pseudomonadota; class Gammaproteobacteria; species Gammaproteobacteria bacterium. The sequence continues at coordinate 20,565 of JAIEPX010000012.1, read as the reverse complement.
GTGATGGGCGGAGAAGATTGGTTTGATTGGATGCAATGCCTTTCAGAAAACGGATTATTGGCTCACGGTGTTAAAACGCTCGCTTATTCTTATATCGGACCTGAATTAACATTTCCTATTTATCGTGATGGAACCATTGGAGCCGCTAAAAAACATCTATACAAAACAGTGAATCAAATTGATGCTCTTCTTCAATCCATTAACGGTAAGGCACTTATTTCTGTCAATAAAGCGTTAGTGACCCAAGCCAGCAGCGCAATTCCTGTTGTTCCGCTCTATATTTCAATATTATATAAAATTATGAAAAATAAAAATCTTCACGAAGGCTGTATTGAACAAATCTCTCGTTTATTCACGGAGAAAATGTACAGTCCTGCAGGTGTGCAAATTGATGATCAAGGTTTTATTCGGTTGGACGATTGGGAAATGCAAGACGATATTCAAACCGAAGTATCAAAACTGTGGGCTGCAGTCAATACGCAGAATTTAGAAGCACTCACTGATATTCAAGGCTACCGTCACGAATTTCAAAAACTGTTTGGATTTGATCTTGCAGATGTAAACTATGCTCAAGAAGTGGACCCTGTAGTTCAAATTCCTTCAATTCCAGAAGAAGTTTTTAGCTAAACTCGGATTTACTTGTTTTCAATGAATATTGGGGCTTGCTCCCGAGAATAAAGAGTGGCAAAGCCCCACTCCTCTACTATGCTTAATAGACCCCTGTCAGATTACAGGCGGTATCATTATTAACAAAGAATGGAGCGATATCATGGGGCAGCAAGTCAGTTTGGAAAAAGAATTTTATCTTGAAACCAATGCACAGCCAGGTATTACAAACCAGCTAACATCACTGTTATCTGAAACAGGTCATTGCAACATTAAAGCAATGTGGGGTAATAATTACTCTGGAAAAGGTCATTTTGCCTTTATTACCGACAATTACTCTAAAGCCCGTGAAGTTTTAAAATCTTCACCCTTCAGTAATTTCCGTGAAGAAGATGTATTGGTTATCTATACAAAAGACGAACCAGGTTCAATCACACAAATCACTACCGAACTCTCGAAGGCCAAGGTTAACATTAATTGGTTGTATACAACTTATTATAATGGAAAGCCTGCAATTGTTGTTTCTTGTGATGATAACAAACGCGCTTTTGAAACTATTCAGCATTAAGACAGAGAACGGGGTCAGGTCTAACATTGAAACTTTAGTCACCCCTCCCCACCCTTGGCTCTCTCAATACCAGAATTTGTGACTCTGTTTTTTAAGTTTAATATCATGAAATACCACCACATTATCAAGCAGCTGACAATGAATTTTTTCGTAGTAAATGGTGTTTAATAGAGTATTGGTAAAGCTTATGCAGCTCATTATCAATCTTAAATGCAAGAGAATGGTAAGAGAGAATTTCTGGAGACTCCTCGCCATTTAGTACCTTCAGCAATGTCGCTGCTGCAACAGCTATCGTTACTTGCTGAATGATTTTCCCGCGAGACGTTTTGAAAAACTTCAGGTGATCGTGATTTTTATGCGCTGATGCAGATTTATTAGTATTTTCAATTAGTTTATTGTTTTCATCGATGTATTTATTCAGTGCTTCGGTGATCAAAATTTTGACGATGCTATCATAATTATTATTACTAGCTATTTGAAGTAGAGTTGCGCACTCGTCGATAGATAAACTCACAACAGCGCCAGCATTTAATAATAAGCATACAGCACCAATATGGCCTCTATAATAAGCTATATTGAGTGCCGTTTCACCAGTGTTGTGCCGCAAATCCATCAGGGCCCCATGGTTAATTAGTAATTCCACGGCTGCAGTATGACCATTAAAACAGGCTACATAAAGTGCGGTTGCACCAGAGTTGGATCGAGAATTTATTCTAGCACGAGCTACTAGCAATAATTTCGCGATTTCAGTGTGGCCGTTCTGACAGGCTAAAAACAACGCAGTTTTACCGTCGCAGCATTTTGAACTCTTCTTGGCGCCAGCTGCCAGTAATAATTTCACAACTGCAGTATGACCATTCTCACACGCGATCGATAGTGCCGTTGCGCCAGTGTTGGAGCGCGAATTAACATCAGCATTAGCATTTAGCAATAATTCCACAGCTTCAGCATCGCCATTTTGACAGGCGATAAATAACGCAGTTTTTCCCATATTATTTGGCAAATTCGCATTAGCTTTGTGATCGAGTAATAATTTCACCGCTTCAATATGGCGATTTTGCATGGCGATAGAGAGCGCGGTTGCCCCGGTACTGTCTTGTATATTCATATCGGGATCATGGTCTAGCAATATTTTTATGACTGTAGTGTGTCCGTGCCGAGAGGCGATAGCAAGGGCGGTTACCCCAGTTTGACACTGCAAATTCACATCGGCACCGCGATCTAATAATAATTTTACAGCGGCAGTATGTCCGTGCTGACAGGCGATAGATAAGTCAGTGTGGCCGTTGAAGTACCGCGAATTCATCTTGGCACCGCGATCAAGTAATAATTTCACAATGGCAGTGTGGCCAAGCTGACAGCTAATAAAGAGCCCATTTGCCCCTGTAGTACACTCTAAATTCACATCGGCAGTAGCATTAAGTAATAATTCTGCCGCTTCAATATAGCCATTTTGGCAGGCGATAAACAGCGCTGTTGCACCTAAGCAATCATGAGAATTGACTGCTGCACTATTAGTTAAAGCAAGTAGCTCGGCGATATGGTCATTATCTTGCCGAAGCTCAACTGCCCACTGTAATAGAGTCCGCCGATTACTATCAACACTATTCGGGTTAAGGCTACCATTTACTGTGTATCTTGGCAGAATCTTAGTTTGATAAATTGTATTTAACCAAGAATAATACCTATGCCGCTGTGCCCAATAAGCAATACTAAAACCGTTACTGTCACATGCAATCAAAGTGTTGCGTTCTATTTGTTGGGCAAGCATGTCTAAATTTTTTAAATTACAGTCTTTGATCTTGCGGAGTAATTTGCGGTTGGATTTACTAAGATGAGAATACTCTTCATCTTCTTGTTTCTTAAATTGAAATTGCCAGTCACGAATATCTTTTTTTGTCGATCGCAGGATATGATATTGTTGCTCAAAATGGCGTAGAAAATTGATTTCCCAGCGATCGGGTCGCCGTCCGCGCGATCCGGCTTTCGACCAAGCTTTACAAACACGCGCAAAACTAGCTTGATCAGAAATGGGCAGCATATGCTGAATCAATTCCAATACATCTGTTGGCAAATTTGGTAATTCTGATAGTTTGCTTTTACCGCGTTCCTTAAATTTCCTTAGCATCTCATATACCTAAATTTTCCAAAAAGCGTAACCAGGCTATTCAGGCATAGCGACAATGGTGTGCAAGGTTTTATTATTTCGGTGAGTATATTGTTGCATGAGTTTTTCCGATTTTGTCTTAGTAATAAGATTATTGTGTCAACAGGACAGTTTCGCTTGCTAGTAAGAGGCTGAATCGCTGATAAACTTCGTAAATTTGTCATTTGCAGCTCCTCAAGTTATTGCTGAAGCTTTAGATAGTCTATCTAAAATATCGCTCCATGTATCATTGTTTGGTGGCATTTCAATGAGAATTTGGTTGGCATGAATATTGTCGAGCTCATGTAAAGCCTGATAGATTAATCTGCTATACTCGATTTTATTTTTTGATAATTTTATTGTTTTAATGTTATTGTGTGCACATTTCCAGTCTGAGTAGTGAATAACAGCTAATAGTTTTTCTTGATTGTTGGTTTGAGAGAGTTGCCTTTCTATTTCATCTAGAGTAATTAGAGAGGTTTTTGTGTAAGGTTGATAATGAGATTGCCTATTTCCAGGTACATTTTCTGGATATATTGACGGTGAGTCTATTGATACCTCCACAATGTCTTCAATCATTTTTTTTGTTATCGGCCCAGGCCTTAGAATGCGTATTCTGCTTTTCGTTAAATCTAAAATTGTTGATTCAACGCCGATTCGGCATGGTCCGTCATCCAATACTGCAGCTATTTTTCCTGATAAACCTGACATAACATGTTCTGCGGCCGTCGGGCTAATTCTTTTGTAAGGATTTGCCGAAGGCGCTGCTAGTCCTGTGTTTAATAGCCGTAGCATTTTTAACAGTGTTTTATTTTGAGGGATGCGTATAGCGATTGTTGTTAATCCACCCGTTACCACATCGTTGACTAAATCTTTCTTCTTAAGTAGTAAAGTAATTGGGCCTGGCCAAAAGTGTTTGGCTATAATAGCTGCAACAGGTGGAATATCTATTGCCCACTGAGATAACTGTTCAAATGCAGCAATATGGACAATTAGTGGATGATCAGTTGGGCGATTTTTTACTCTAAAAATATTCTTAACAGCGTCAATATTTCTTGCGTCAGCGGCGAGACCATAGACAGTTTCAGTAGGTACAGCAACTAACTGCCCTCCTTGAATCATAGCAATGGCTTCTAATATATCTTTCTCATTGCCGGCATTTAGAACTTTAGTTTTTTGATGCATTTTTTGTCTCTAAAGGTTATGGGGCTATCAGGCTAAAATGCTACTTTCGGCTAATAAATATAAGGCCGCAAGTATTCGAATATATTCTACGGAGAGTCACGGGAAAGACTACTATGTCTTCCATAAACCCTCAAACGCAACACTTTATATGGGCTAACTTAGGCCAATTCGACTATAAAGTCAAATTACGTCTTTTTGATTTAGGCTCGGTTTGCCCCTATCTTTCTCTTTCTGACAGAATGGACAATATACCGTACTGCGCTGGTTTATTTTGATTAATATTAATTTCGTATCGCACACTAAACATGACTTCCCTGCTCTGCCATAAATTTGTAAATGCTGGCGAAAGTAACCCGGCTTGCCATCGGATTTTAAGAAATCACGTAATGTGGTGCCACCTTGCTTTATAGCATCACGCAAAACTTCTTTAATTGTCTTCACCAACTTTTGTGACTGCTCTAGGGAGAGATCATTTGCGGGTAATAGCGGATGAATACGCGCTCGAAATAAGCTCTCGGTGGCATATATATTGCCAACACCAACGACAACTTGACTATTCATGATGAATGATTTAATTGGCACATAACGTCTTTTAACCTGCTGGAATAAATATTTATCATTGAAAGCACTACTCAAAGGCTCTGGTCCAAGATGAGAGAGTAATTTATGTTGGAGAGGATCAGCAGTGGTCCAAAGTATCGAACCAAATCGTCTTGGATCGGTATAACGTAAACAGTGACCATTGTTAAAAACAATATCTACGTGGTCGTGCTTTTGGACGGGCTCATCTTTGTCAACAATTCTCAAGCAACCCGACATACCTAAATGCACGATCATGGTACCGATATCTGCGTTAAACAACAAATATTTGCCACGACGTATCAGGCTAGTAAACTGCTTGTTAGGTAAAATTTCAATTAATTGTTGCGGCACGGACCAACGCAATTGCTCCTGCCGGACTATTATTTTAGCTATTGTTTGGCCAACAACATGAGAGGTGATACCTCTACGTGTTGTCTCGACTTCAGCAAGTTCAGGCATGATTTAAACCTATAGTGCATTCTCATAATGAGCTTATGATAACGCATGGTATCATGTAATGAACCGAGGTGCCTGCGTTTGAATATTTTCAATCTCATTCTGAAAGTGCATATTCTTCAGTTGCTACAGCTTATTTTACACACGTCTTGCAAAACCATGGAGAACGACAATAGACTCGCTGGTCAACTCAACCTCATGGGCAGCAACACTTGCATAAGTTTTGCCCTCATTTTGAGGCAATGTTTTACCTGGTTTTAGCTGAACCTGAAAAAATGCCGGTGTTTGAGTACTGAACGTGACTGAATCCCTTTCTTTAATGATTTCAGCTTGACGACGAGTTTTGGTATTTAAGAGTTGCGATTCTTTAACTACAACTAAATTTTCCTCTTCAGCGATTTGCTCAAGCTGGGTTTGGAAAAATGTGAGTGGCACATTTTCTATTGGGACGATCTTTGGCACATAACAACGCAGAGTTTCTTCCACCGTAGCTGTCTTTCGCGCTACTCCGGGCACAAACGCAAATAAGCGCTCTTTTTGATATTCAGCATCGACTATCTCATTATCTTGCATGTTAATCTCCAAAAAAGAATTATTGTTAACGCGATAATTCTCGCTAATTTGCGAGTGGAATAATATTAACATATACACATAGACAACACTACATCCGGAAAAAATTAGCAAACTGAGTTATCAGTGATTAATAGTGATATCATCACCTATTAACATTATCTGTATCTAGAAGAAGGGGGAGAGGTGAAGCCAGAATTAAGGCTGTCCACTCCTTGTGTTGGTGTTGCGATGCTCTTATGCGTTCTCATCAGCTTTGTTAAAAGTAATAGCTGCACTTTTGATGCTAGCCACATCAGCATTTGGACTATTTACTGCATCAACAAAGATTTTAAGGGCATTCTTTCTCGATATCATTTAGTCTCCAACACTATTAGACCGCTAAAAATTGAGACGACCGGAACCGATGAACAATGATCGATTTCCATGACCTCTGTAGCATTGTACATTACCCGCATTATCACCGTTGTAAGTAATAATAATGTAGGCGCTTTCTTTTGATTCGATATAATAGTCCGCGCCAAAATAAATTTCATTAAGCTGATTGATCTGCGTTGCTCCTGAAAATGCTATAGTTCCTGGAAATAGTATCTTATCTGTTGAAACATTCCTCATTTGTAAATCAGTGACTGTTTGTGACTTAATTTCATAATAGAATGCATTATAGGGTGAATTGCTTGCTGCAAATGAAATTTGCGTACTATAATTCAAATTATCTGATTTTGCTTGCACACCACTCATCATGCACATCAACAAACCTGATATGAGTGATGCGTTTTTTTTATATCTAATCATTTTAAAATCTCCGCTACTATTATTTACGAAATTTAATCCTACTTGCATCAGCGCAATAATTCAATTAGTTACCAAAAAGTAACTAGCTAAAAACTAAAATATCCCAAATTAACTTGAGAAAACAGAGTATCTGATGTATACTGAACATGTGTTATGTATTAGGTATAAAAATGGCTGATAATGAAAAGAAAGTCCTGAAACCGAGTTATTCTGTTTATAGTGAGCGTTGCCCATCACGTAATGTTCTAGAATGCATAAGTGATAAATGGTCAATTTTGATCATCAATTTGTTGATTCACAAAGTTTATCGGTTTGGTGAATTAAAACGTGAAATAGGCGGCATATCCCCGAAAATGTTATCACAATCTTTAAACAAATTAGAACGTTATGGCTTTGTCGCACGACAGTCTTTCCCTGTACTACCCATGAAAGTTGAATATACCTTAACACCGTTAGGAAAAAATTTGGGCGTAGTTATGAGCTCGTTGACATCCTGGACAGTAGAAAACATGGAAAAAATAAATCAAGCTGAAATCGACTATATAAATAAGACAAATGAAAATAAGACTTCTTGACACTTATTGAGATAGTTGACATCTTCTACATTAATCTTATTGGATTGATCCTTATAGATTCTATTTTTAGTGGTTTAGTCATAGTGCTGAAAAAGCAACAAATTGACTATGCATCAAGCAAAGATCAGACCCCTGCCCTTCTTTAGAGTGGAGGTAGAAAAGGTGATCCATCAGTTGCCGGAGCTTCTTCTTCATGAGCGTCTCCAAATGTTTCAACTACTGTTGCGTATAATCGACTTGTAAAGCCAAATGCAGTATTGAGTACACTATAGGGAATCTGAACTAGGGACCTAATTGGATCCAGAATACTTCTTGGTCTCGCAATTTCAGGAATTAATTCAGGCAATATGATTTTTCCATTATCTTCTTCAACAATCACTTGAATTAGATCGATAAGTAATGGTCTGAGTTCTTGAGTGCAGCGTAAGGCTATAATTTCATCAAGCAGATCTCTAAAAGTGCCAATATTTTGCTGGTAAACAAGGTCGTATTTTGCGCGATTTGAAAAGTCTTGTAATAGTGTCATCAGCAATTTGGTCAGAACTACGCGAGGTGATGTATGAAGTTTTTGATATAATGGTTGTGGTGTCTTATCTGGATTATTGAGATCTGAGAAGAAGCCCAACAAACTTCTCATTGAGTCGAATGATCGATCTTGTATATTAGCTTGAAGAATAAAATATTCAACTAATTGACGCATCGTATTCGCGATTTCAATATTATCTCGTGTGGTTGGAGGTGGTATTGATAGCCATTCCGGGAGAAGTGATCTCAAGCTTTTTATAGGATCAGAGCAAATAATCCAACGCTCAAAAAAAGAAAGGCAAGATTTTGCGTTACCAGTATCAATAATTGTGCGCAACATAACAACTTTTCGCCGATGTGCGTTAATCATTCTTTCAAGATAACGATCAAAATTAACTTGGTTGTATTGAAGAAGAATGTCGTGTGATTTTTGGTAACATTCTTGCCACAGAGCTTTCAGTTGAGACAGTTTATTTTTGTAATCCGGATTGTTGAAAGCTTCGATGGCCAAATTAAGTTGTTTTTGGACAAGGCATAAATCATACATCGCGTTAACGATTTCCACAGATATCAAGCATGATTCAGGTAAGACATATTGGAAGTGTGATTTGATGTGTTCTCGTTTTTGGTCGACTGATAATGTCTCAGTATTGTTTTTCATTCTGATTATACCCCACTATGAAATTGCAACTATCATACTTCATGGTGAAATCTTATTCAAGTTATTAAGATTGACTATGCATCAAGCAAAGAACTGCCCCCTCCTGTTCAGAGGCGCCACAAGATTTTAATCTGAAATTATGCTATAATGTCACTAAGAGTGGTGATTTTGGAGGTTCTTATGAAATTCCGTAAATCAGTCTTCTTAAGAAATATATTTCTAGTTTCATTCGCGACAGTATCGACTACGCTGTTATCCTATTATTTTTTTGACAAACCTATTGCCTATTGGTTTCATAAGCATGAACCAATACCACATCATATCTTGCAGCTATTTTTTCATATTCCAAAAATCTTTGATGTTGCTGCTGCTCTAGGCGTTTTCACTGTGCATATATTCAGTTGGATAATTGGCCGAGTCTCTCCTTTTTTGAGTAATTTAACGCTGACCAGCATCACACTTGTTATTACCGATTTTTGGACGGAATGGTCAAAATTTCTTTTTGGACGTTATTGGCCAACAACGTGGACTATTGATCATAATCCTTCTTTAATTGACACAAACGATTATGGTTTTCATTTTCTCGCGAGCAAAACAGAAGCCTTCCAAGCTTTTCCATCAAGCCATGCTTCTCTCACGATTGCTTCGGTAACATTTCTTGCGTTGCGTTACCCAATCTTAAAGGTTCCTGCGATCATTATTAGCCTTTTAGTTGTGCTAAGTCTTGTTGCGCTAAATCATAATTTTTTAGCGGATACGATAGCTGGCGCAGGATTAGGATGGATTATTGCCTACAGTGTTGATGCGTTCAATCAAGGGTCAATAGTTTATATCCACCATCAAAATACCCAAAATACCGCGCGCAACAATTAGAGGATAGGGTCAGGTCTGACATTGAAACATTAGTCTCACACTCTGCAGAAGTCCACGAGATAAAACTAGTTTCAATGTTAGACCTGCCACCACTCGCCGTTTATCCATTGACAATCGAGTCAAAATTGTGTACACTTATAATTGTACACAATATATCGGGGTGATTATGGATGTTTCAATTAGAGAGCTAAGGGCTAATACTAAAGAGATTATCGACACTGTCAATCGAGGTGTCTCCGTGACAGTTAAATCACATGGTCATGCTTGTGCGCAGATAGTTCCTATTAAATCCACACGAAAAGAAGTTAGCATTGATCCCGCCTTTGGAATGTGGGAAAGCCATAAGGACATGGTGGATGTTCACAAATTTATCCGCAAGCTACGCGAAGGTCGGTCACTATGATTGTAGATACCGATGTGCTGATTTGGTATTTTCGAGGGTACGAGAAAGCCAAGAAAACACTCGACAAGATTGGGCGTTTCTCTATAAGCGCAGTTGTTTACATGGAGCTACTCCAAGGAGTGAAAAATAAAGAAGAGTTACGTTATTTAAAGCATTTCATCAGCGCACGTGAGATTGATATTATTAGCTTAGACCATGAAATTACTTCAAGGGCAATTTACTTCTTGGAAAGATTTAGACTCAGCGATGGGTTGCAAATGGCAGATGCATTAATTGCGGCATCAGCTGATATTCGCGGCGAAACTTTGTTGAGCGGGAATCATGCACACTACAAGATGATTACTGGACTTGATATCAAAAAATTCATCATTAATTGAGTAGACATTTTCAATCTTTCGCAATATCAATCAGCCTTCAACATTATTAGAGACCGGAACCGGTGAACAATGATCGATTTCCATTACTTCTATGGGGTCAGGGTAGTAGCCTGAATTAAGGCTGTCCACTCCTTGTGTTGGTCTTGCGATGCTCTTCTTCATGTTGTACTGCATTCTCATAAGCTTTGTAAAAATCATAAACCCTTTCACTCATAGTAGATATAATTGGATCACTGCCATATCCCTTTCCAAAAATAACCATTGCATTACTGAATTAACAATATAAACTGATTAGGGCTTTTGTACGCTCGTAATGAAATCGAGTTAATTAAGCCTGGACAAAATACTAAGGATGAGGTTATGCGTTCAAAAGGCTACCTAGCAACATTTTTCGGCACTTCACCAAATACTTTTAGAACAACATCTGGTTCTAGTGCGCTCAGATCAATGGCGAGCTCTATTCTTAGTAGAAATTTTGCTAGCAGTGCCCTGCCAAGTCATGTCTTGGATATAACAACTGTTTTTCACGATAGTGCAGGTCAACCGTTTAGGGCAATACCAGATCATTTAAAACCAGGAGAGCCTCCTGGTCCAAATGCATGCAAGAGCAATAATGAAGCATTTCAGGCTGCTTTTGATAGTACACAATATAGTGAAATATATATTCCTCCAGGAAGATATGTTTTTAGTAAATCTATTACTTTATCGATGAGTAAAATTATTAAAGGTAGTACAAATTTGCAGCCCGTGATGCTACCTAGTATAGGAGAGCCCGTGGATTGTTCGGATACAATTCTCGAATTTTGTAATTCTAATAAGAATTCTGTATTTTTCGATATTCATGGCAGTGCAAATATTAATACCCCTATATCTATTTCTCAAACACTTAATGATAGGGTGACGAATAAAGTGACTTTTAGATTTGCACATGGACTAAAACTTACTGACCGATTAATTTTGACTAATCCCAATGACTATAGTTATGGCACAAGAAAGTATTATTACCAGGGTGAATTTCTTACACTATCGAATATCCCAGATCAAAAATCGATCGAGTTTACACCGCGAGGTAAATACGAGTATTTTAGCATTCCCTCATTTAAATCATTTGAGATTTTCAAGGTAAACCCTATCGAAGTAACCTTAGAAAATTTCACTATTGTAGATGCTAAAACCCAAACTGAAGTTAATTTAAAGTCTTTGACTGCAATTCGACTGAGTTATTGTGTCAATAGTAAAGTCAATAATATATTTGTAATTGATGCATCATATAATAGTGGCCTATTTGTATCAAATTGCTTTAATGTAAATATTAATAAAGGCAAATATATTATTGCAATACCTGACTCTACACGCATAAAAAAACCTACCAAATTTCCCGGCTATTCCACGATTTTCCCAAACCAAGATGCCTATTCAATTGGCATTGGATATTCACAGTTAATTAATGTAAACGATGTTGTTGAAGCCAGGTCATTTGGGCACGCGATTGCTACGGGCTCTGGCGCGATAGGTTCCATTGGAATAGTTAATCGGGATATCAAAATCACTGGTTGTACGTTCATAGCAAAAAGCGCACCTCTCCAATCTTATGATAATAAAGGTGTTTTAATAGAGACAGTTATAGATAAAATCGGCCTGGCAAATTTTCATGGTAATACAGAAGATTCGGGTTTTCATGATAACATTCTAAAAGGCAGTGGATTTAACATTGGCGGGTATAATAACAATTTTGTACATAACATCATTACCACCAATAACTATAAAGAGACCAGGTCATTTCCTTCAGATTACCGCCATTGTGATTCTGCTTTTTATTTTAATGAAGCGCGCGGCGGTAAGTTTACTGTAAAAGACAATCATGTAACTATTAGCAAGTTCTATCAAGTTGCTGGTAATCCTCCCATCTCTGTTGAAAATTATCGTCACGGCGAGTTTGTTGACTTTGGTAGCGATGCTTTTAACATAGATAATTCTACTTTGTCTTGGCCTGGGGTTGTTTACGACAATGGCAAATTGATTATTCAAAATAATATAGTGAATATCGAGTGCGTGGGTGAAAACCAAGACCATGTTAATGAATATTTTACTGGACTTATTACCATAGCTGGGCTGCAAATTAATAGTAAGCTCAGCTTTGATTCATGTCTACAATACCCTTCCCGGTTGCCAACGAATATTGATGTCGAAATCTCAGATAATCACTTCAACATCTTAGGTAATCCAAAAAACTCAAAGTGTCTTATTACAGTGAGCCCCAAAAAAGCAGGTCACAATCCATCTGCCGATCCACCAAAATATGATTTTTGGCCAAGAATTCGTAATATTAGCATTAAAGGTAATGCTTTCTACGGATTATTTAGAGTGCATGTAAATAAATCTGAGCTGTTTGAAAATACAAAAACAGAGACATTAACTATCGAAGGAAATACCTTTAAATCAAAATCACCTAACAATCCCGAAAATAGCATAATTGAGGTTGATAGCTCGAAGGTGGTAAACGTCAGTATGAGTAAAAACAATTTTACAGACTATTAAATCGAGTGGATGGGGTCAGCTCTAGATTGAAACGTTAGTCTCGCACTTTGAAGAAGTCCACGAGGTAAGCTAGTTTCAATGTTAGACATGCCCCCATCTTCTTAAAAATTCTTCTTCGTCTAGAATAGTTATTCCTAGTTCCTCGGCTTTAGTTAATTTAGAGCCTGCTTTTTCACCAGCAACAACATAATCGGTATTTTTTGAAACACTGCCTGCAACGTTTGCGCCTAGGGCTTCTAATTTCGCTTTAGCTTCGTCACGAGAGAGTGAAATCAGAGTGCCTGTTAATACGAATGTTTTTCCGGTCAGTGGCAAGTCTTTAGCAGCAGGACGTTCAATTTTAGGCCAGTGAACACCGGATTTGCGACAATTCTCAATTAATTCTCGATTATGTTTTTGTCTAAAAAAGCCTGCAATATTCACGGCAACAACAGGACCTATGTCCGACACTTCTTGAAGCGTTTCTTCAGTGGCATTTTCGATTAATTCTAAGTCACCAAAATGCTGAGCTAATGCACGTGCAGTTGCCTCCCCTACTTCTCGAATACCTAGTGCAAATAAAAAGCGTTGTAAAGTCGTATTTTTACTGTGATTAATCGCATCAATTAAATTATCAGCGGATTTTTCACCCATGCGTTCTAAATTAATAAGTGCATTACGATCTAATGAATAAATTCCCGCAATATCATGAAGCAATCCTTCATCAACAAGTTGTTCTGCGACTTTATCTCCGAGGCCTTCAATATCCATGGCTTTTCTGGAAGCATAATGTTTGATGGATTCTTTTACCTGCGCTGGACAATATAATCCGCCGGTGCAGCGTGCAGCCACTTCACCCTCGGGTTTAATGACTTCTGCTTTGCAGACTGGACAGTGTTTGGGTAATTTCACTGCATGAGTGTTCGCAGGTCTATTCGCTAAAATTACAGCAACAACTTCTGGGATGACATCACCCGCACGACGCACCATCACAGTATCACCTAGGCGTACATCTTTACGATGAGCTTCTTCGATGTTGTGTAGTGTGGCATTGCTCACAGTCACTCCACCAACAAAAACAGGCTTGAGTCGTGCAACTGGTGTTAACACACCCGTGCGACCTACTTGAAAATCGATGCCTTCAACAATTGTTTGTTCTTCTACAGCAGGAAATTTATGCGCAATGGCCCAGCGTGGTGAACGCGAAACAAAACCTAACTCTTCTTGAGTAGCAATGCTGTTCACTTTATACACAACACCATCGATATCATACGGTAATTTAGCTCTTATTTTATTCATCGCTTGATAATAATCTAAACATTGTGCAATTCCCTCAACGTGTTTTATCAGTGGATTAATCCGTAATCCCCACGACGACAATTGCTGTAATTGTTCGTAATGTGTTTTTGGTAAATGGCCTCCTTGCAATTTGCCCAGAGCGTAACAAAAAAATTCGAGTGGGCGTTGTGCAGTAATACGTGAATCGAGTTGTCTTAAACTGCCTGCTGCTGCGTTACGAGGATTCACAAATACTTTTTGACCTTCAGCTGCGGCTTTTTTGTTGAATGCTTCAAAACCTTTTAAAGGCATAACAATCTCACCACGAATTTCTAATAATGTGGGTGGGTTTTTCGTATGTAATTTAAGAGGAATTGTCGCAATGGTCCGTACATTTTGGGTGATATCTTCACCGGTTGTACCATCTCCACGAGTAGCACTACGAACAAGAATTCCGTGTTCATAAATTAAACTTACTGCCACACCATCTAATTTGGGTTCGCACACAAACTCTAATTGTTCTGACTGTTTTAACCGTTGTTGAACGCGGCGATCAAATTGCTCAACTTCTTCATCTGTGAATGCGTTATCCAACGATAACATCGGAATTAAATGTTTAGCTTCAGCAAGTTCAGTTTGAGGAGTGGGTCCAACGCGTTGGGTCGGAGAATCAGTGGTAATGAATTCTGGGTGTTGTGTTTCTAGATCGTGTAATTCCCGAAATAATTTATCGTATTCAGCATCGGAAACAATCGGTGAGTCTTCAATGTAATAATGAAAATTATGCTCGTAAATTTGTTGTTTTAATTGCTCAATTTTTTTTTGAACACTACTGGTCATCGATAATATCTGCCACCGGAGTAACTTCGCGTAGTTGTTCGCGCAGGGCTTGTATGCGTTCGGTTGTCAGAGCATCACGTTTTTCATCGAGTAAATTTCCATCGAGTTCATCGTTCAGCTGACGTGCTGTTTGAAGTAATAGTTCGAATGAATTTAATAGCTCAGGAGTTCGATCAATTTCAAAAATAAAAATAAGACCTGGGGTGCTAAAAACTCCCATATCTTCCAACAAAAATGTGCCTGGTTTCGCTATTGAAGCTAAACTGAAAAGAATTTTAGTGGGATCATTAACAGCATAGCGATGAAATATTTGATGCTCACCGTGTCGTAATCCAACGCCTAAAATGGCCTGAAGTAAATCATAACCACCAAAAGGTTTATCTTTTTCAGCCATGATTGAGAACGTTATATAGGGTGGAAGTGTTTGTGCTGTCTGAGAATTATTTTGACTCTCATCTTCAGTCGATGTTGTTTCATTGGAATCATAGGTTAGATCACTCACCTGCTCTGTGTAGCTGGATGGTGTATCTTGAATAGATTGTTGATTCTGTTCACTTGTTTCCAACGTGTTTGTATTTATGGTTTCTGGTTCATTAGTAATACTGACCGAACTAGGAGGAACAAACTTTGGATTTAATGGTTTTTGTTTGATCGCTTGAAGTCTTGCTGCCGATTGTGCAGCACGATAGCCTGGAGTTTGAGTTTGAGGGGGAGTAGGAAACGGTGTTATTCGTGGCGTACGAGTTGTTGCAGCGGTTGCAGAAGAAACTTGTACCGTTCGAGCTGTTGGGGGAGTTGGGGTTTTGTAGGCGGTTGTTGGGTTTATCGTAGCATTTTGGGTTTGTTCCGTGGGTTGACTCACAATCCGAGGTGCAGACAAAATACCATCATCATACGCACTACTTCCTGCAACTTCAGCTATCAGAGGATCAACGTCAGATCGAGAACGATCTCGATTTTCTCGATTTTGTCGTGCGATAGTTCGTAAGCGTTTTTGTTGTCGACGTTGATCAATCCATATAAATAGAATGATAACGCCGAAAAGCATTGCTAAAATGCTTAGAATAATTACTGCCTTGATGCCCATTTTTTATATTCCTTTGTACTGTTAAGCCTCAGCCATCGCGATGGCTTCATCAATATCCACAGCGACCATACGGGATACTCCCGGTTCATGCATAGTCACACCACAGAGTTGTTTTGCCATTTCAATCGCAATTTTATTGTGGCTGATAAATAGAAATTGTACTTTTTCTGACATTTCTTTCACGAGGTTGCAATAACGCCCCACGTTTGCGTCATCTAAAGGTGCGTCAACCTCATCCAAAATACAGAAAGGTGCTGGATTTAACTGAAATAGTGAAAAGACTAGGGCTATAGCAGTTAATGCTTTTTCACCACCCGACAGTACGTGAATCGAAGTATTTCGTTTTCCTGGAGGTTGCGCTTTTACAGTCACCCCTGCGTCTAACAATTCATCACCCGTTAGTTCAAGACACGCTTGGCCGCCACCGAAAATTTTAGGGAAATAAGCTTCGAAAGTTTGATTCACTTGATCGAAGGTTTCTTTAAATTTCGCACGAGTTTCGCGATCAATTTTCCGAATAGCAGATTCTAATGTTTCTAGAGCTTCTGTTAAGTCTGCATTTTGTTGATCAAGATATTCTTTGCGTTCCGCAGATTGTTGAAATTCTTCAATGGCCGCTAAATTAATGGGTCCCAATCGTTGAATGCGAAGCTCATTCGCTTCAATTTTTTCATGCCAAACTGAAACTTCAGCATCTTCAGGTAAATCTTGTAATATTTCTTCGTTCGTTAATCCACTTTTTGCAATGTGCTCTTGGTGGGCTTCAGCTTTCACTTTCGCTGTTTGTTCTTGAAGACGTAGTTGTTCATGTTGATGTCGAATTTCCTGACAGTCTTCTTCAATATGCGCTCGTCGTTTTTCGGCGTCACGCAATTGTTGATCAAATTCACTTAATTGTTGTTTTGCAGCAGTAAGTGCTTTTTCAACGTCCAATCTTTGTTCTAATAATGTACTCAACTGGTCACGCATTTCGGGCAAAGGTTCCAACAATGATGAAATAGAATCCAGCGCAGTTTCTCGTCGTTCTGTGAGTTGTTGGACTTGTTGGCTTGCTCGTGCAATACCCTGCTCCAAATAATGAATTTGATTTTGAGTTGAAGCGCAACGAATTTGCATTTCATCGGCTTTTTGCTTACTCAAATTAGCATTGTGTTGTAACTGACGATAGTGTTCTTGTGCATTCGTGCGCTGAGCTTGTAAATCTCGTTCATCTTGAGCGTGAATGGCAAGTTGCTGTTCAGCTTGTTCAAGTGTGTGTTTGCAAGTTTGAATATCAGATTGAATGTGAGCTGCATTTTCATTGATCTCGTTAATTTCTTTTTGGATATCTTTTTGACGTTCTTGAAGTTGCTCTAATTTTGAATGTTGAGCACTTAATTGAGATCGGGTATCCCCTAATTGAGTAGATTTTTCGCGATGATGTTGTTGCTGGAATTCCAGTTCGTGTTCAGCATTATGAAGTAATTCAGTAAGTGACTGCAGCAATTCTTGCTTACTATCCACCTGTTCTTGAGCATGTTCAATTTGAGTGGCGATATCGGCCAGTTCTTGTTGTCGAGCTAATACCCCCGTGTGTTCGTCAACGGCGTGATGGATACGTAGCCATAAATGACTAAGCCAAATACCGTCGAGTGTCACAATCGATTCGCTAGCATTTAATCGTGGCAGAAGTTCCAGTGCAGCATGAATATTGTCTACGCAATAAACGCCCGATAATAATTTTGAGATCGGTAAATGCGTCTGCACTTTATCTGAGAGTGGCGTTGCCGAATTTTGTGTTGCATGCTCTGCATTGACAGATGAGTTTAAGAAACTAATTTTTGCGGCGCCTAATTGATCGATGTGATCGATGATCTGAGAATAATTATCGACACAGATAGATTCCAAATGCTGATCCAGTACTGTTTCGACTGCTTTTTCCCATCCTGCGTCTACGGTTAATACCTCGGCTAATCGAGTATTCTCTGCAAGACCTTGCTCTGCCAACCACGCTTGATGCTGAGAATTTTTACGACCCATTGCAACTTCTTGTAATGCGTGTAAAGAACTTTGACGACCTTGCAGACGTTGTAATTGTCCTTGACTATCTTGTAAAGATTCTTGAGCGTTACGTTGTGATTCGCGATATTCGGAAATTTTAGTTTTTGATTCATCCAACAATTGTTGCAGTATACTTAACTCGCTTTGTAATTCTGCTAATTGTTGTTGATGAAGTTCTACATTTTCAGAGATATCATTCGTTGATAATTCTTCAAGTAATTGCAACAAACGAGCGCGTCGATTTTCAAGAGACTCCGCTCTGTGTTCATGATGTTGCAATTGAGTTCGTGTGACTTCGAGATGACGTTTCGTATCGCCGATTGTGGATTGAAAAGCATCCCAGGCTTGTTGTGAAGCTTGAAGTTGATTTTGCGCTTCTTCAAGTAATGTTGCAGATTCTGCGGCTTCTTGAGCATGTTGTCTTGAGTTTTCTTCTATTTGGAGTAAATCTTGTTGTGCATCGCGCAATTGATCTTGATCAGCGATTTGTTGTTCATCTAGTCGTCGTAAATTGCTTTCGATCTGAGTGAGATCATTTCTTAATTGTTGTTCTCGTTCGAGTGAATGAGAGATGGTATGCTCTAATTTCGCAATCTCAGTACCTAATTGATAATATTGAGATTGAATTTCATTGCACTGATCATTTTTTTCGGTGTGCTGAATACGTATTAATTCAATATTTTTATCGATATTTAACTGCTCGGCGATTTTCGACTCAATTAATGTTTCATTCACCTGAACACGTTGTGAAAGATCTGACATTGTTCCGTGCAAATCTCTCAATTGCATTAAGTGCGCTTGTGCACTCATTACCCTCAATTCTTGATTAAGCACTTTATAGCGCTCAGCTGCGCTAGATTGACGTTTGAGTTTATCGAGTTGTTTTTCTAATTCGTCGCGTAAATCTTTTAGTCGATCGAGATTTTCACGAGTATGACGAATGCGGGTTTCGGTTTCACGTCGACGCTCTTTGTATTTAGAAATTCCTGCCGTTTCTTCAAGGAATATACGTAAATCTTCCGGCTTCGCTTCGATAATACGAGATATCATGCCTTGCTCGATGATGGAGTAACTGCGTGGACCTAGCCCTGTACCTAAAAAGATGTCCAAAATGTCTTTACGACGACAACGAGTGTTGTTGAGAAAATACTGCGATTGACCATCACGTTGCAGTATACGGCGGACAGATATCTCATTGTAGTTTGCATATTCGCTACTTAATCGTCCGTCAGTGTTATCGAAGGTCAGTTCAATGGAAGCTTGTCCTACCGGTTTACGATTGGTTGTACCATTGAATATCACGTCGGCCATGGATTCAGCGCGAAGATTTTTGGCGGAACTTTCCCCGATTACCCAGCGAATTGCATCAACCACGTTTGATTTGCCACAACCGTTGGGACCCACAACAGCAGTGAGGTTTGAGGTCAGCGAGATCACTGTGGGGTCTACGAAGGACTTAAAGCCCGACAATTTAATCGATTTTAAAGGTGTATAATAATGCATGCTTCTTCCAAGTGTAACTTTCCATAGCCAAACTCATCATTTTAAGCATGCTTTGAAGCGATATCAAGCGTTAAGCCAACTATTACATAAACAATCTACTGTGAAGCAAAATAGCCTTCAAAATCAAGAAATTAAGTTGAAAATAAAGGTTTAGAAGATTTTCCTTCCCCGATGATCTTAAGCCTAGTAGATATAGGGGACCAATCGCTTGACTCTGGCTTCATACTCGATGTATTCCGGAAATGACTCGCGCATGACTTGCTCTTCAAAATGCATACGATAGAGTTGAAAACCTGATTGAAACAATACGATAGACAAAGCTGTTAAAGAAAAATATTCTATAGCAAGGCCAATGATTGCAATTTCTTCACCTAAATAAACGGGATGACGAACGAGTGCGTAAGGACCAGTGGTCACAAGCTTCCGAGCTTCGGGCATTACACTGAATGAACGCCCTAACCACATTAAAGAATACACTGCAAAGCTAATTCCAACGATCATTAACGTCAATGAAATGAGCTGAAAGATCCAGGGTATAGGCTGAAGAGGCAGCCTAAGCAGTGTAATACTCAGAAAAGCGCCTAAAAAAGCGACGATTCTTGGTAGAAAACCTTGCGTCCCTGCACTAGCGGGTGATCTCACGATTACCAAGATTATCAATATGGCTGCAAATAGGAGCCCTATAGATTTGGTAAAGAGATCTATGAGGATGAGAAAATCGAAATTGCTGAGGTCAAGGGTTTGAAATTCTGCTGCGATTTGAGGAAATTGTTCAATACACCGTAATCCGTACCAGATGATCAATGGTGACCCTGCAAGTAGATCATACAATTTGCTAGGAGCATTCGAAGTTTGACTGTGTAGTGTACTCATTTATTTATTGTAGCAAGATAAAGGGGTCGGGTCTCCCGTTGGCTATAGGCAATATAGCCAACGGGAGACCCGACCCCTTTACTCCATTAACACCCAGGTTATACT